>JAOZRF010000392.1 GCA_029940245.1 Desulfobacula sp. | reverse complement strand
CCACATCTCAGTTGATGTTCTGGTCAATGCCTACCCTAAGCCATTGAAACGACTCATCTCTATTATCAACCACGCAGTTTGCTGTATCTTTTTTTGTATCGCTTCCTGGCATATTCTTCAAAAAGCCCTGACACTTAAAAATGCAGGTGAACTCTCCGAAACCTTAAGAATTATCTACTATCCCTTTACCTTTGCCGTGGCATTTGGTTGTCTCATTCTTGCCCTGGCGCTCTTTACAGATTTTTTAAAGGCCTTGCTGCCACAAACGGAGGTCTTAAAATGAGTCTGACGCTGATTGGCATCATTGGTATTTTAACGCTGCTGTTTATCCTTTTTGTTTTCGGCATTCCTGTCGGATTTGCCATGGGCATTGTAGGTTTTTGCGGCTTTGCCTATGTCATTTCTGTTGATGCCGGCTTTAACATGCTGGCCTCGGTAACCTGGGATACCTTTTCCAAATACGGATTAACAGTAATCCCGCTATTTATCTTCATGGGTCAAATTGCCTTTTATTCCGGGGTCAATGAAAAACTTTACAATGCGGCCTTTACATGGGTGGGGCATATCAGGGGCGGCATTGCCATGGCAACGGTTCTTGCCTGTGCAGCCTTTGCCGCCATCTGCGGTTCAAATGCCGCGACAGCAGCTACAATGACCACAGTGGCCCTGCCACAGATGAATAAGTATAAGTATGAACCAATGCTCAGCACGGGGGCAATTGCCTGTGGATCAACCCTTGGGGTGGTTATCCCGCCAAGTGTTGTCCTGATCATCATCGGACTTTCCACGGAACAGTCCATTGCCAAACTCTTTTACGGCGGGTTAGGTGCCGGCATCCTTTTAGCTGTCCTTTTAACCCTCACTGTTTATTTACTTTGCACCATCTACCCTGAATGGGGGCCTGTGGGGAAAAAAACCACATTTAAAGAAAAAATATTGTCCCTGGCAGGAGCAGTTGAAATGCTGATCCTCTTTATGCTGGTGATGTTAGGCCTCTATTTCGGGCTGTTTACGCCTACGGAAGCCGGCGCTATTGGATCATTTTTTGCCGTTGTCATTGCTCTGGTTCAAAAAAAACTTTCCTGGAACGACTTTTATAATTCCATTTTCGATACCTTAAAAATTTCCTGCATGGTGATTGTCATTATTACAGGGGCAATGATATTCGGACGCTTTCTGGCCATCACAAGAATACCCTTTGACATTGCCGACTGGGTGGTGGCCCTTCCCTTTTCCAAAATCACCATTATGGCCATTATTTTTGGAATCTATATCATTGGCGGGGCTGTCATGGATGCCCTGGCTCTTTTGCTGATCACCATTCCCATTTTCTTCCCCGTGGCCATGGAGTTGGGCTATGACCCCATCTGGTTTGGTGTCACCATTACCATTGTCACCACATTGGGGGCTGTTACCCCGCCCGTGGGTGCCACCACCTATGTTGTGGGGGGAATGGCAAAAGATGTCCCCCTTGAACGAGTATTTAAAGGCGTTGCCTATTTTTTACCGGCCTATATTATCTGTGTTATTTTAATGATGCTTTTTCCAAAAGTGGTTCTGTTTTTACCGAACCTCTTATAATCGGGGTCAGGCTTGGCTTATTGGCTTATTGGCTTATTGGTGCAATAAGCCAATAAGCCAAGCCTGACCCCAAATAATCAAGGAGATAAAACTTGCGGTTACCAAGATTTGACTATTTAAAACCCGACACATTAAAAGCAGCGCTTGAGCTTTTAGCCTTGCACAAAGATGATGCAAAAATTCTTGCCGGCGGGACAGATCTTCTGGTCAGAATGAAAAACGGACTGTTAAACCCAAAAGTAGTTATCAGCCTGAAAGCCTTGAACGAATTATCCTATATTAAAAAACAAGCCGGATATATTAAAATCGGGGCTAGAACATCCCTGGCAGATATTATTGCCTCTGACCTGATTCAAAAAGAAGCCAAAGCGTTATTCCAGGCATGCGAAAAAGTTGGTGCCATAACCATTCAGCATTACAGGGGCACCATCGGCGGGAATATCCTTCAAGACAATCGGTGTCAATACTACAACCAGTCGGATTTTCATCGGTCAGGCCACCAGGCCTGCCACAAGGCCGGCGGAAAAATATGTTATGCGCGGGAGGAAGCCGACCGGTGCAACTCCACCTGCCAGTCAGACGGTGCCACAGCGCTGATGGCCCTGGGAGCTCAAATTATCCTTGCCGGCAAAGACGGAGAAAGAACCGTGGATCTTGCAGATTTTTATACCACGGACGGTATCATGCCGCATGCCTGTGAATCCCATGAACTTCTAAAGGAGATCATCATACCTGTCCTGGGAGCACACAGTGCTTATCAGCGACTTGCCTATCGATCTGCCATTGATTACCCCATTGTCTGTGCCGGTGTTCTTTTAAAACCATCCCCGGAAAATGAAATAGAAGATGCAAGAATCGTTGTGGGTGCCATAGGCAGATCCCCGCTCTTTCTTGCCAAGGCATCCGCTTCTTTAAAGGGGAAACGCTTCACAGATATGACAGCCTTTAAAAAAGCTGCTGACGATTCAATGAACGCTTCCGCACCCTTTGCCGTTCATAATGTGGGAGCAACCCTTGAGTACCGTTGTGCCATGGTGTCCCGAATGGTGTTCCAGGCACTTGAGCAGGCAGCTTTTAGTGCTGCAAAAGAATAAATGAATAAGGGAGTTTTTTAAACATGGAAAAAATACAAATCGTCTTGGATATAAATGATAAACCCTGTGAGGTCATGATCTATCCAAATGATACCCTTCTGGAAGTACTGAGGGATGAACTTGACCTGACCGGATCAAAAGAAAGCTGCGGAGAAGGCGTTTGCGGGTCCTGCACCATCCAGATGGATGGCAAGCCTGTCCGATCCTGCCTGACCCTGGCCATGGAAGCTGTTGGAACAAAGATCAAAACAGTGGAAGGCCTTGCCAATGGAGATGAATTGTCTGATCTCCAGCAGTCTTTTATCGATCACGGGGCTGTCCAGTGCGGATTCTGCACACCCGGGATGCTCATGACGGCAGATGCGCTGCTAAAGGATAATCCCAGACCCGATGACAAAACCATCCGGAAAGCCCTTGCCGGAAATATCTGCCGGTGTACGGGATATGCAAAAATTATTACGGCAGTGGCCCATACGGGCAACCCCCAGGATCATTGTCCAGATTGTAAAATCGGCAGCAAAGCAAAGGAGTAAAAAATGTCTGATTATACCTCAGATTATACTATTGTTGGAAAAAGAATGCCAAGGGTTGATTCCCGGGCCAAGGTCATGGGAAAGGCAAAATTTACTGCTGATTTAAAACTGCCCGGCATGCTGGTGGGAAAAATCAAAAGAAGCC
>JAOZRF010000391.1 GCA_029940245.1 Desulfobacula sp. | reverse complement strand
GGAATCACATCCATTTCCATGCCTTTAATTTCAGGCGGTGGGTTAAAATTTTCATCAATTACACAAAACCCTGTTATTACTGCGGTTCCCTTTTGTGTCTCAATATAAACACTTAGGCCGCCATTTGTGTGAACAGGCGTATGTTTGACATAAATACCATCCAGGAGTTTGCAATCTTTTTGAATGATTTTAATCTGGTTGTTTTCTTCAATCTCATCAATAAAATCTTCCAGATAGCGGTAATCGAGGGGATGGGGATTATGAATGGATTCAAGTTCTTTTTCATGGATATAAAATATGGCATTTTCACACTTATAATCATTTTCACAATGATCCATATGAAGATGGGTGTGAATAACAATATCAATGTCTGATGGGATTAATCCGTGTTTTGAAAGCCCCTGTTCAAAGGTATAAATTTTTCCGCCAATAGCGTCTTCCCTGTCCTTTGACTGGATGGGGCTCATTTCCCCGGTATCCACGAGAATATTTTTATCACAGCCTTTCACCACCCAGGTATAGATTGGAATTGTATACTGCTCGCCTTGACCATATTGATAAGTCATCATACTTTTATCAAAAACTTTTGTTCCCATGACAATGGGATGGATAGTATATTTTGTCATCAAAATATTCCTTGAACTGTGATTGTATCCATAAAAGCCTGTTTTCATGCTCAGGAATAGATAAATCGTTTTCTCCTGTTAAAAGGAATATAGGCAAATTTTTTCTTTTATGTCAATGGTTTCATGGCACCCATGTATGAGCGCAATTTTTCCCCAATTTGTTCAACTCCCGTGGAATGAATGGCTTCATTGGCCTTGATGAGTTTTAAATTGTCCACACCATTATTTTCAATATTAAGCCCTTTACCAATGACATCAACATCCAGTTTCTCCATGAAATCTGAAAGCAATGGAAGGGCTTTATGGTTAAAAAGATAACAGCCATATTCGGCTGTATCGGAAATGACCACATTCATTTCATAGAGTTTTTTCCTTGCAATAAGATTTGCGATCAAGGGAAGTTCATGAAGAGATTCATAGTAGGCAGACTCTTCCCCAATACCGGTTGACACCATTGTATCAAAGGCTAATTCCACTCCTGCTTTGACAAAGGCAACCATGAGAATGCCATTGTCAAAATATTCTTGTTCAAGGATTTTTTGACCTGTTGATGTGGATTGTTCAAAAGCCGTCTGCGCGGTTTCATTTCTCCATTTGAGCAGATCAGCATCATCATTTGTCCAGTCTTCCATCATGGTATGGGAAAATTTTCCTGACATGATGTCATCCATGTGCTGGTGAAACATTGGTTTAAGAAGGGTTTTCAATTCATTGGAAAGTTTCTGGGCCATAAGTTTTGAAGGATTGTCAAGGCGGTTCATCATATGGGTGACACCACCGTGCTTTAAGGCTTCGGTAAGGGTTTCCCATCCATATTGAACCAGTTTTGAGGCATATTGAGGCTCAATACCTTTTTGTATCATTTTGTCATAGCAGAGCAAAGAACCTGTCTGGAGAACACCACAGAGAATGGTTTGCTCTCCCATGAGGTCAGATTTTACTTCCGCTATAAAAGAAGAATGCAGAACTCCTGCCCGGTCTCCCCCGATACCGGATGCATAAGCTTTGGCAAGTTCCATACCCTCTTGTCTGGGATCATTTTCCTTATGAACGGCAATGAGTGTGGGTACCCCGAATCCCCGTTTGTATTCTTCCCTGAGTTCTGTCCCGGGGGCCTTTGGAGCCACCATGATAACCGTGAGATCTTTTCTGATCTGCATGCCTTCTTCCACAATATTAAATCCGTGGGAATATGATAGACAGGCATTTTTTTTCATTAAAGGCATGACGGATTCAATCACATTGGTATGCTGTTTGTCCGGGGTCAGGTTGATCAAAAGATCTGCTTTGGGTACCAGATCCTCATAGGTTCCCGCGTAAAATCCGTTTTCCGTGGCGTTGTTCCAGGATTGTCGTTTATTTTTAATGGCAACATCTCGAAGGGTATATGATATATCCAGTCCACTGTCGCGCAGATTTAAGCCTTGATGAAGCCCCTGGGCTCCGCACCCGATGATGACGATTTTTTTGCCTTTCAGGGCCTGGACACCATTGAAATCTGATGAATCCATAAAACTGCACTGGGATAGTTCTTCTAATTGTCGTCTCAATGGCAGGGTATTAAAATAATTTTTGCTCATGGCATTCTCCTTATTGATAAAAAATAAATGTTTGATAAATTAAGCTATTATATTAATGAACTATATTTATTGTTGCGTCAAATGAATCATTTGCAACATTATATTTCAAATAATGAAATATAATGTTAAATTAAATCATGGACATCCGGAATTTAAAGCTTTTCAGACATCTTGCAGGAACCTTGCATTTTGCAAGAACCAGCCAGGCCTGCTATATCACTCCTTCAGCGTTGACACGGGTTATCCAGAGGCTGGAAGCAGAGCTTGGAGAAACGCTTTTTATTCGGGATAACAGGTCTGTGGCACTGACTCCGGCCGGGCTTGCGTTTAAGAAATATAGCGATGATGTGCTGCAGCGATGGGCCCGGCTTCATGACGAGCTGTCCTCTGAGAATATCCTGGAAGGAGAGCTCTCATTGTATTGTTCTGTCACTGCATCCTATGGCATTCTTCCAGACCTTATGTCACTGTATCGAAAGGCCCATCCCAGTGTCAAAATACACCTTGAAACCGGAGATGCAGCCAAGGCCCTTATCAAACTCTCAGCCCAGGATGCAGACATGGTCATTGCAGCACTGCCGGATCTTTTACCCAAAGATCTTATTTTTCAACCCCTGGCCCAGACCCCCCTTGTTTTTATTGCTCCTCTGCAAGATCCAGAGATTATTCTGCATGCACAAGGCGGAATGGACTGGGAGCGGACTCCTTTGATTATCCCGGATCATGGTTTGAGCCGGGATCGCATTGATAAATGGTTTGCCAAGGAAAATTGTATTCCCAATATTTACTCTCGGGTAGCTGGAAATGAAGCCATCATTGTCATGGTAAGCCTGGGCTTCGGTATCGGGCTTGTTCCCAGAATGGTGCTTGAAGAAAGTCCTTTTTTAAACAGGGTAAGGATACTGGAGGAAACCCCGGAACTACAGCCGTTTGTCATTGGACTTTGCACCCGGAAAAAGACCCTTGCCAACCCCCGGGTCAAGGCATTATGGAGCATAGCTGACAAAATTATAGTTTAATTTGTTTTTAGGACTGGCTAAAAATTGAATCCGCCTTAGTATTACAGATAACTCAACTTTCGGAGTTGCTGGATTTGGGTGGGGTCAGGCTTGCATTATTGCATTTTTGATATAGATTTATTGATAAAAACAC
>JAOZRF010000038.1 GCA_029940245.1 Desulfobacula sp. | reverse complement strand
AGCAGGACATTCAGATACGCACACACCACATCCCTGACAAAGTGCCGGGTCAATATAACTGACACCAAATTCATTAATGACCGGCACATTATAAGGGCAAGACCTGACGCATACAAGACAGGATGCACAATTTTCCGGTATTACTTCGGCTTTTACTGCAGAAAGAGTCAGGTATTCCTGGGAAAGGAATGTGGTGGCCCTTGAAGCTGCAGCCATTGCCTGGGCAATGGTTTCTGAAATCAGTTTTGGTCCGTGTGCGGTACCGCAGATAAAAATACCTTCAGTGACCGCTTCAACCGGTTTAAGTTTCACATGGGCTTCCATAAAAAAGCCTTCAGGATTTCTGTTTGTCTTAATAATGCTTGCCAGTTCTTCCGTATCGGCCGCCTTGACACCTGCGCTCAATACAACAAGATCCGCACTGGCTTCAATTTTATACCCCAGGACATGGTCGGTGAAAGTAACTGTCATTTTACCATCTTCACCGGCTGCCACCTCGGGTGGATTCTCAGGATCAAACCGCGAAAAAATTACGCCAAGATTTCTTGCCTTTGTGTAATACTCTTCAAGCATGGAGTACATTCTCATGTCCCTGTAAAGAATAAAAACATCCGTATCTGCATTTTGTTCTTTCAGAGAAATGGCATTCTTGACGGCACTCTGACAGCAGATCCTTGAACAATTCGGGTTCTCTTCGTTTCTTGATCCCACGCATTGAATCATGACGACACGATCAAGCTGTCCAGCCTTGTTCTCCTCAATCATATCGGTAAGTTCAATCTGTGTGACAACTGCTTCGCTTTCGTTATAAAGAAATTCTTTGGGCTGATATTCCGTTGCACCGGTTGCAACAATCATGACACCATGGTCTATCTTTCTTTCTTCCATTGATGCGCCCACAAGAATAGTCGTCTTGAAGTTGCCTTTATACCCATCAAATCCAACAATCAATGCCTGTTTAAGTACCTCTATTTTGTCATGACTCTCAACCGCCTCAACAAGGTCTTTCACATAGGCACGAATATCATCTCCTTCAATGGTATGATGCAGCTTGTTTCCAAAACCGCCAAGAAGGCTTTGTTTTTCAACCAGGATAACCTCATAGTCTTGATCAGCCAATGCTTTGGCAGCATTCATACCTGCAATACCGCCACCAATAACAAGGGCCTTGTCAATCACTGTGATTCGTTTGTCATGAAGCGGTCCCAGGGTCGCGACCCTCGCCACAGCCATTCGAACCAGATCCTTGGCTTTTTCAGTAGCTTGTTCAGGTTCATGAAAATGCATCCAGGAATCCTGATTTCTGATATTTGCCATTTCAAAAAGATATTTGTTTAAACCTGCCTCCTCTAATGTATCCATGAATATGCCTTCATGGGTTTTAGGGGTACAGGATGCCACCACCACACGGTTTAGTTTATGCTCATTAATAATATCTTTGATAATAATCTGAGTATCCTGGGAACAGGTAAAAAGATTGATACCGGTATAAACAACATTGGGAAGTCCCTTGGTATAATTTTCAACATCCTCAACATCAATCACCCCGGCAATATTAATACCGCACATGCAGACAAACACCCCGATTCTCGGATCTTCGCCCAGGACATCTCTTTCTTCCGGCATACTAAGTACTTTTGTACGGGTATGACGAACCTGGGCCAACTTCATCCCGGCCGCTGCAGCAGAACCGCTTGCTTCCGTCACAGAGGAAGGAATATCCTTGGGACCCTGAAAAGAACCCGATACATATACTCCTGGTCGGGATGTCTGTAATGGATTAAAGGTAGAAGTTTTTACAAAATGATACTTATCCAGCTCAACACCTATTCTCGTGGTAAGATCCACACTCTCCTGCGGAATAACCAGTCCCACAGACAGAATGACCATATCAAAAATTTCCTGCTGCATCTTTCCTTCTTCATCAGCATAATTGAGAATCAGGTTGTCCGTTCCCGGTTCTTCAACCACAGAGTGAATTCTGGATTTTATAAACCTGACCCCTTCCTGGTCTTTGGCCCGGTTATAATATTTTTCATAATCCTTTCCAAATGTCCGCATATCCATATTAAATATGGCCGCATCCAGGTCCTTTTCGGAATGCTCTTTTGCAATCATGGCATCCTTGATGGCATACATACAGCAGACCGATGAACAATACCCATTGCCGCACTTATTGGTATCCCTTGACCCGATGCATTGGAGCCAGGCAATTTTCTCAGGTTCTTTTTCATCGGAAGGTCTGACAAGATGCCCCATGGTCGGGCCACCCGCGCTTAAAATTCTTTCAAACTCAAGAGATGTCATCACATTAGCAGATCTCTTATACATATAAATATCATCAAGCCCTGACGGATCAAAGGTTGTGGCACCCGTCGTCATTATCACAGATCCCACATTTAAATCTCTTATCTTTGGCTGTTCATCATGGTTTATAGCTCCTGCAAGACAGGCATCCACACACTGGTAGCATTCCGAACAGATTCCACAGGAAAGACAGCGGGCCGCTTCTCTTTCAATGGCTTCTTTTGCAAGATTCAAGGTGACTTCTCTAAAATTGCCTTCCCGTTCATCAACACCGATTTTAACAGGTTTGACCCGTTCAAGTCTGGGTACATTATTAATATCGGGTTTTTCATAATCCCAGGACTTTCCCCGGCCTTCTTTCAAATCTTCGCCATTGATGAACCTTTGCATGCTTTGTGCCGCTTCTTTACCACTGGCTACGGCATCCACAACCGATTTGGGTCCGTAAAATGCATCACCGCCTGCAAACACCCATTCGATGGGGGTCTGCAAGGTCACAGGATCTGCTTTGAGCCCACCGGGCGGGGTTAAAGCAATGCCTTCTTTATCAGCAAAATCCAGTTCCCCCATCTGACCGATGGCCACAATGACGGTATCTATTTCATAAGACGTTAATTTACAATCATCATATTGGGGATTAAACCTGCCGCTTTCATCAAATACTGCTGTACATTCCTGGAATTCAACTTCATCGACTTTCCCATTTGTACCAAGAAATCTTAAGGGTCCAAGACTGTTGACAATTTTAACTTTTTCTTCAAGGGCTTCCTCAATTTCATAGTCCCAGGCAGGCATTTCATCCCGTTTTTCAAGACAGACCATGGTCACATCTTCGGCGCCAAGTCTTCTGGCAGTGAGGGCAACGTCAACGGCAACATTACCACCGCCGATCACCATGACCCTGCCGCTAAACTTTTGGGCTTTGCCCATGGCTGCATCTCTTAATAAATCAACACCCTTGATCACCCCGTCCAGATCTTCTCCCTTGACACCCAATCCGCGGGAGCCATGAAGACCGGTGGCCATAAACAATGCGCTGTAACCATCTTTTTTAAGGCTTTCAAGGGTAACATCCCTGCCAAATTCCATAGAGGTTTGAATATCAACGCCCAGATTTTCAATAACCTCAATTTCCTTTGCAAGCTCGTCTTTGGGCAATCTGTATTCCGGGATACCCACCGTCATCATGCCGCCTTTGACGGGCAATTTTTCAAATATGGTAACCCCATATCCCTTTTGAGCCATATAATAAGCACAAGTCAGTCCTGCAGGACCTGAACCCACAATGGCCACTTTTTCATCGCGCTTTTCTGCAACTTCAGGAATAAAGGTTTCATCACCGTCAAAATCCAGTTCTGCCAAATACCTGTGAAGGTATTGGATGGCAACAGGTTCATCTGCATCTCCCCTGGTACAAACCGCTTCACAGGGATGATGGCAGACACGGCCGCAGGAGCCTGGAAAAGGATGCTCTTGTTTAAACAATTTCAATGCTTCGGCATATTTCCCCTGGTTCATCAAGGCGATAAACCCCTGAATGCTTACATGTGCCGGACAGGTGGCCTTGCAAGGAGCCGTGGATCGTTTGGAAATCCCATACCCTCCCGGTATGGCCTGTTCGTATTGCTTGAAAACAGCCTTTCTTGTGGCCAATCCCTGGTTGTGTTCACTTGGGACGTCCACAGGACAAACTTTGGCACATTCCCCACATGAGGTACATTTTAATAAATCAACAAACCTTGGATTTTCTTTCACCCTTGCGGTAAAGTTCCCTTCTTCTCCGTCAAGTTCAATAAGTTGTGTATTTGTCAATAGTTCAATATTCAGATGCCGGCCGACCTCGACCAGTTTGGGTGAAATCACTCACATGGTACAGTCATTGGTCGGAAATGTCTTATCCAGCTGTGCCATCATACCGCCAATGGCAAATGATTTTTCCACCAGGTACACATAATACCCTGAATTAGCTAAATCTATTGCAGACTGCATTCCCGCGATTCCGCCGCCAAGAACCATGACAGAGCCCGCAAGATCTTTCTTTGGTGTTAAATTTTGGGACATTATTTTAACCTCCTCACCTGTTTATAATCGCTTCACAGTTTAAAGCGATGAACCCTGTCTGCTCCAAAATCATTACAATATAAAACAAAACAGGGTCTGGACAAAAAAACCTGATAATTATTTTATTAATTAACAAATCTTTATTTAAATTTTCCCAGCGTTTAAGTAAAAAAAAGGGCTTTTTTTGTCAAGCACTATTTAAATTTAGGTAACCCAAAAAATACTTATGATTTCAATATCAGCTTTTGCCGACCTGATTTACTTTCCTTGCTCCAACACCTCATTGCTTACATTCCATGGTGCAATTTTAAACAATAAAAGTATTCCAGGAATTGCTATAAATGCACACAAATAATAAAATATATTCCATCCCAGGTATATGGATAAATAGCCTGTCAACGAGGCTGCAAAAACAGAGGGCACTCCCATAAGGCTTGTTAACAGTGCATATTGCGTTGCAGTAAATCGTTTGTTGGTCTGAATTGCCATATAGGTTGCATATGCTGCCTGTCCAAGGCCAGTTGAAAAAAATTCAAATGCAATAATGCCGCCCAGGAGGGTCTGGCTATATTCAATCCAGAAATGCGATCCATGATCAATATTATTCAAAACAGCAAAAAATGCCGTTGAGATCGCCTGAAGAACGCCAAAAACATACAATGACTTTGCAATACCCAGACGGATCATGATAGACCCCCCGACAAGAACCCCGCCAAAAAGTCCAAGCATACCAACCCCTTTCACAATGACAAAATACTGAGCCTTGGTAAATCCCATTTGCATAATATAGGGAATCGCCATGGTACTTGCCATATTATCCCCTAACTTATACAGCAGAATGAACAATAAAATCAGAATGGCGCAACGTCTTTGAAAAAATTCAACAAAGGGCTCAATAATCACCTCTTTCATATTTAAAGGCAGACCTTCCTCAACCACAGGCTCCGGAACCAGAAGGGTGGTGATGACTCCTACTCCCATTACAGCCGTCAATATAAAAAAAATAGTCTGCCATGTAACATTAAAGTCAGCCAGAACAGAAAGTCCGACAGAAACAAAGGTGCCAAGACGCCAGGCATTCATCCACACGCCCGTACCAAAGCCTAACTCTTTGCTTGTCAGATATTCACGCCGGAAAGCATCCAGGGCAATATCCTGGCTGGCCCCGAAAAAATTGAGACAAAGCGCAAACACAGCTATCCATACAAGGGATTGTTCCGGATCAAATTGCCCCAAAAAGGCAATGGTGATCATAAGCCCAATCTGCGCCATAAGGATCCAGCCCCTCCTGCGACCCAGAAATGGAGGGATAAATCCATCCATCATCGGAGACCATACAAATTTGAGTGTATAAGGCATGCCCACCAAAGCAAATAGACCAATTTTAGCGATATCTACATTGGCATCCATCATCCAGAATTTTAATACATCTTTGATAATATAATAGGGAAAACCCGAGGAAAACCCGAAAAAAAACATGACCAGCATTTTCCAGGACAGCATAATTTTGATGATCTGCAAAAAAGAGGAGTTGAATTTTTGTTTCATGAAATTGGTTTGGCCAAAGAAGTTATCATTAAAGATGAATTTCCATATTGCAGGGAACTGCAAAACACTCAAGGGTTGAATTTTTCTTTTTCAAATCTGCCTGACACTCACAGATAATCTTATCCATCTGGTCATCAGTTCTATCCTGGTTCAGATGGAATAATCCAAGTTTTTTAATATTGGCTTTTAATGCAAGCTCCAATACATCCTGAATCGAAGAGTGTCCCCAATTTTTCTTTTGTTTATATTCTGCCCTGGTGTATTCTCCATCATGAAGCAAAAGATCTGCATTCCGTACAAAATTCAGGTATCCTTCAAACCCCTGTCCTCCGGGATGATCAACCCCAAGCTCATTATCCGTTAAAAACACAAAGGATTTGCCATCTTCAATAAACTTATACCCCAGACCGCTGCCCGGATGACTAGTTGGAATGGTTTCTATATTTACAGAACCTATATTAAATTTATCATTTAATCTCGTATCAAATTTCATATCTGCTTTCAGATCCCCTAAACCAATGGGGAAAAAGGGCGTTTCCATAACTTTATTGAAAAGCTGTCTTGTATTGAAGCTTAAAAATTTGCGGTCCTGAATAATTATTTTAACTTTACTGAAAAGCAGGGGCCTGAAAAAAACAAATCCCTGGATATGGTCCCAATGGGCGTGGGTCAACAAAAGATAGTATTGGTCTATCTTTCTTTGAATCAGGGAATTTCCCAGGCGGCGGATACCTGTCCCGGCATCAATAATAATCGTTTCCCCTGATTTTGCTGTAATCTCAATACAGGTTGTATCACCTCCATATCTGGAGTATTGATCACCTGATACACATATCGACCCTCTCGAGCCCCAACATTTAATATCCATCGTTCTCCTGTATCACAACATAAATTCTTAGTCCACCCAATAATTATTTTTTTACACTCACAGGTTGACAACCCTGTTTATTTTGCTTAGGAAAATGCTGTAGTTATTCAAAATAAATTATAACAATGATTAGTCAACTTTCGGAGTTGCCAGATTGGACTGACTGGGGTCAGACTTGCATTATTGCATTTTTGATATAGATTCATTGATAAAAACACAATAAAACAAGCCTGACCCCGTCTCAAGAACTTAAGACCGAAAGTTGAATGATTATATACAAAAAAGGAAAATGATATGACACAACTTATCGCTGACCGAAGGGATGTTGATTTTGTCCTGCATGAACAGATTAAAATGGTTGAACATGAATTGTTTGAAGAATTCAATAAAAAAACCATTGGCCTGATAATTTCTGAAGCCAGAAACCTGGCGATTAAAGAAATCCTTCCCACACTTAAAGATGGGGATGAAATCGGATGCAAACTTGTAAATGGAAAGGTCATGGTTCCTGAATCATTTAAACGGGCATGGGACTTATATTGTGAAGGTGAATGGCTTGCCATGTGTGATGATCCTCAAGTTGGCGGTCAGGGAATGCCAAAACTTATCGGATGTGCTGCCCTTGAATACATGGTGGGGGCAAATTCCGCATTTATGCTTTATTACGGCATGACACACGGTGCGGCCAAACTTGTGGAAGCTTTTGGTGATGAAGACCAGAAAAAGCGTTATATAAAAAAAATGTTTGCAGGCATCTGGGGCGGTACCATGCTCTTGACTGAATCCGAGGCAGGATCTGATGTGGGTGCGCTTACCACCACGGCCAGAAAAAAAGAGGACGGAACCTATTCCATCCAGGGGTCAAAAATTTTTATATCTGGAGGAGACCATGATCTGTGCGAAAATATTATTCACCCGGTTTTGGCAAGAATTGAGGGTGCGCCTGCAGGAACAAAAGGGATCTCCCTGTTCCTGGCTCCTAAATACCATGTGAACGAGGACGGCAGCCTGGGTGAATTCAATAATGTCGTGTGTACTGGTCTTGAACATAAAATGGGTATTCGCGGCAATGCCACAGCCTCTCTTTCCCTTGGAGAAAAAGGGGAGTGTATCGGCACCCTTCTGGGTAAAGAAAACAGAGGCATGCCGGAGATGTTCCAGATGATGAATGAAGCCCGGGCATTTATCGGGATGCAGGGATTTGCCGTGGCATCTGCTTCTTATATGTATGCCCTTGATTATGCAAGAAACAGGATTCAGGGAAGACATCTTCTGGCAGGAAAAGACCCGGAAGCAAAAAGCGTTGCCATTATCCAGCATCCAGATGTAAAACGTCAGCTTCTGAACATGAAAGTCTATACAGAAGGAATGCGCTCTTTGATCTATTATTATGGCAAATGCTCTGATATTGTCCACACAACATCGGATGAGCAACTCAAAACCGATACCCGTTGCTTGATTGAAGTTTTAACGCCCCTGGTTAAAGGCTATATAACAGACAAGTCCCTGGAAGTGTGTTCCCATGGCGTACAGGTCTATGGCGGCTACGGCTATATTTGTGAATTCCCGGTTGAACAGCTCATGAGGGATTCAAGGATTTCCATGATTTATGAAGGCACAAATGGTATCCAGGCCATGGATCTTATCGGCAGAAAACTTTCCATGAATAATGGAGAAAGCTTTAAATACTTCATTAATCAGATGGAAAAAACCATTAAAGAGGCAAGAGGGATTCAAGGCATTGAAAATCTGGTTGAAACGGTTGACCATGCGGTTTCAAGACTTAAAGCCCTTGCCCTGGAAATCGGACAAAGAGCCAGGTCAAATAAGGCTATGAATGCATATGCCTTTGCCCATCCTTTTCTTGAAGTGACAGGGGATGTCACTTTTGCATGGATGCATCTGTGGCGTGCATCTATTGCCGCGCCCAAGCTTGTCCAAAAAGTGGGCAGTCTGGATAAGGCAGCCGTTGCAGCCAAGGCTGAAAAAAATAAAGATGCTGCTTTTTATGCCGGCCAGATAGAATCTGCTAAATTTTTTATTAATACCCTTCTTCCATCTACTTATGGTAAGATGGATGCTATCTTAGAAGGCGACACCAGTGTGGAAGATATCCTGGATGTCTCTTTTGGATCAAAATAAACTATTTTTTTATGGGGTGGAGGAAACATGTTTGAGTATTTGAAAAAAAGCCTGCTAACAGGTGTTGGACTTGCGTTAAGATCCAAAAATGAAATCGAAGATCTGGCAAAGGAATTTGCTGAAAAATCCAAAATGAGCCAGGATGAAGCCAAGGATTTTCTAACGGAATGTCGGCAAAAATATGAGGATGCAAAGACCGGTTTTGATAAAAGGATTGAAGAAACCATAGAAAAAATACTCTTAAAACTGGATCTGCCGTCAAAATCAGATATAAAAGCCCTTAATACAAGGATTGACGCTCTGACAAAAAAAATGTCTGATAAAGAATAAACATTCTAAGCGTTTTTATGCTAAGCAGGGTAAGTAAGCGGTACCGACATCTTTGGCGCTATCAACAGATTATCAGCATCATTTTAAAGTATGGTTTTGGCAATATCATTGATTCAATGCATATTGACCGCTACATTGAATCCGGCCGTGAGTTCATACCCTTTGTCAAAAGCCACGAAAAAGTTGAAAAACTTTCCACAAACCAGCGCAATTGAAGAGGCGACTTTTTTTCAAACCCGTAAAAATTTTATCCTTTGCCTTTTGTTGAACACAGCTTAAACAGCGGACAATTTTCACAAAGCGGTTTTTTGGCATCACATATTTCCCTGCCAAAATAAATCAATTGCAGGGACAAATCGCTCCAGGATGTTTTGGGAATGATCTGCATTAATTCAAACTCAACTTTTACAGGATCACGGCTTTGTGTCAGGCCAAGTCTTCCGGCAATTCTCAATACATGAGTATCCACAACAATTGTCTGACGACCAAAGGCTGCGGACAATACAACATTGGCTGTTTTCCTGCCCACACCCGGCAGGATAACAAGCTTTGCCATATCCTGGGGCACTTTTCCCTGATGTTCTTTAAGGATTGCAAGAGCACAGGCTTTAATATTTTTAGCTTTATTATTATAAAAACCTGTGGAATAGATGATCTGTTTGATGTCATTTAAAGAAGCCTTGCCCAAACTCTCAGGATCAGGATATTTTTCAAATAAGATTTTGCATACTTTGTTCACCTGATTATCCGTACACTGGGCTGACATAATGGTGGCAATAAGCAGTTGAAAAGGTGTTTCATGTTCAAGCTGGGTCTTGACAACAGGGTATCGGTTTCTTAAAGTTTCAAGAATTATTTTTATTTTTGATGCATTTAATATCATAGAGCGCTTATATATGAAGATTGATAAAACCTCAAGACCTATTAAAGGCCGGGTTAAAGGATTGGGCCTATGTTCCGGCGGGCTGGACTCTATTCTTTCAGCCCTTTTGCTTAGACAACAGGGAATTTATGTAACCTGGATTTGCTTTGAGACCCCTTTTTTTTCATCTGAATCAGCCCGGAAAGCATCTTGCATGACGGGTATCCCTATTATAACACTTGATATCACAGATGATTATATGAAAATGATGAAAAATCCAAAAGCAGGGTTTGGAAAAAACATGAACCCGTGTATGGACTGCCATGCCCTGATGTTTTCCAAGGCAGGTGAAATCCTTAAAAATCAAGGCTTTCATTTTCTGTTCAGCGGAGAAGTGTTGGGGCAGAGACCCAAATCCCAGAATAAAAATTCATTGCGGTATGTGGAAAAAAATTCAGGCTTTGAAGGTTTTATTTTAAGACCTTTGAGTGCAAAATTGTTACCTGAAACCCCTATCGAACAAAAAGGCCTGGTTGACAGACAAAAACTTATGGATATCTCGGGCAGATCAAGGAAAGTTCAAATGCAGATGGCCAGTGATCTTGGGGTTAAACAATACCCGGCCCCTGCCGGTGGCTGCCTTTTAACTGATAAAATTTTTTCTGAAAGGTTGAAAGATTTGATGAATACTCAACAATCTTTTAATAAAAGAGAGCTCTATTATTTAAAACATGGAAGGCATTTCAGACTGGATTCAAAAACAAAAGTTATTGTGGGAAGGTCAGAAAATGATAACCTGTGCCTGCTTAAGTATTTTGAAAAGGACGAGGACCTTTTATTGCACCCCGCCAAAATCCCCGGCCCCGATGTAATTCTTACAGGAGACACTAGCCCAAAAAACATTCAAACAGCAGCCATGATCTGCGCAAGCTACACCAAATCAATTACAGGAGAAAATGCTGACATAATGGTCATAAAAAAAAATAATGAAACCATTATCAGTGTTCCAACAATCAAGGCGATAGAATTTAAAGAAGCAATGGTATAAAAAAAAACCCCTTTAAAAATGGTTTAAAGGGGGCTGAATATTTTTAAAACAGCTTAAAATCGATTTAACTCAACTTTCAGTCTTAAGTTCTTGCAGACGGGGTCAGGCTTGTTTTATTGTGTTTTTATCAATAAATCTATATCAAAAATGCAATAATGCAAGCCTGACCCCACTCAAATCTGCCAACTCCGAAAGTTGAGGATTTAATAATAAATCATCTTTTCCCAGAATTCTTTTTCATCCTTGTCCCAGTCCGGGCCGAATTTTTTATCACAAAATGACCCAAGCCTTTTGTACCAGTTTGTCCAGGGATTTTTACCTTCTTTTTTATCTGTGAGCACATCAATAAGAAATTTTTCAATATTGATCATTTCTTCTTTTGGTATATATGAGCAGGCACCGCCAAGATATGATTTTTTAATATTATCCGGGCTGAGCGCATGGGCTGTAAGCATTACCGCTATCACTTTTTTACGATTAGCCGTTTCCAGCAATTGATAGCCGTCAACACCCATGATATCAAGGATCGCTATATCAAACTTTTGGGTCTCAAGAAAATTATTTGCCTGTTCAAAGCTTTGGGCTCTCACAATTGTACACATATCAAGCAATTCTTCCAAGGAATCAAGAACATCAGGCTCATCATCAACAATCAGAACTTTTTTGTTTTTCAAACTTATATCCGACATATTTCTTTCACTCCATAAAGGGTTATATTCTTATATGGTCATAGTATAATTCATATACAGAAAGATTCAATATAATTTTGCTTTTAACTGCCCGCATGCAGCTAAAATATCATCACCTTTGCTTTTTCTTGTAATCGCAGTGAAATCTCTGTCAAGTAAAACCTGCAGAAATTCACTGATTTGATCTTTGGACGGGCGTTTGAAATCACTATTTTCATATTCATTAAAGGGTATCAGATTTATTTTTGCTTTAATCGGAGCCAAAAGTGCTGCAAGCTTTAAAGCATCTTCTTTTGTATCATTCACTCCTTTCATTAAAATATATTCAAAGGTAATCTTCTTTCTTGGTTTCATTGTAAAAGTTCGACAGGCCTCCAGCAGCCGGGTTAAAGAATATTTCTTATTGATGGGCATCAAGCGGGATCGCATCTCATCCGTGGTTGCATTTAAAGAGATTGCCAGATTCACATCCGTATCAAGACCCAGTTGTGTTATTTCAGGGACCAGGCCGCAGGTAGAGACCGTTACCCGCCGATCTGAAAATTTGAGTCCATAATCACTGTCTGTGATTATCTCTAATGCCTTTAAAAGGTTTTTATAATTGGCAAGGGGTTCTCCCATTCCCATGAACACGATATTGGAAAGTTTTAAGGGATCAAGATCTTTTTGACTCAGATAATGCCTTGCATCCCTGATCTGGGCAATAATTTCAGAAACATTTAAATTTCTGACAAATCCGCCTTTGGCAGTTAAACAAAACTGGT
>JAOZRF010000037.1 GCA_029940245.1 Desulfobacula sp. | reverse complement strand
AAATCAAAAGAAGCCCCTATGCCCATGCCCGTATTCTAAATATTGATACCTCAAAAGCTACAGCACTTCCCGGTGTCAAGTCCGTTGTCACAGGAAAAGATACCCAAGGCATTAAATGGGGAGTATTTGCCTATACCCGGGACCAGCAGTTTATTCAAACCCAAAAAGTCAGGTACATTGGAGATGAAGTGGCAGGGGTTGCGGCCATTGATGAGGAAACAGCCCTTGAAGCTCTTGATCTTATTGAAGTTACATACGAGGAACTGCCGCCTGTATTTGATCCCATGGAAGCCATGGTATCGGAAACTGAACTCATCCATGAAGACTTCCCCAACAACATCAACATCCATGTTAATATTGATACAGGCAATGTGGATGAAAATTTTGAAAAAGCCTACTATATCAGGGAAGATACCTATGTGGCACCGGAAGAATCTTATTTCCAGGCTGAACCCTATGCGATTGTAGCACGGTTTGACCATGAAGACTGCCTGGAAGTCTGGTGTCCTAATGGCGGCCCCCATATGAAATCCAAACCCCTTTCCAATGCATTCAAAATTCCCCTTCATAAGGTAAAGGTCAGAAAAATTGCCATAGGTGGTGCATTTGGCGGCCGGTCTGAAATCTGCCCTGTAGACTATATCTGCGCTCTTCTGGCGAAAAAGACCAAAAAACCTGTTAAAATCGAATTCACAAGAGAAGAAAATACCATTGCCACCCGCCAGGGACATGCCATGATCACCACCCACAAGACAGGGGTGGACAAGGAAGGAAGAGTCCTGGCAAGAGAAACCACATGTTATATGGACGGGGGTGCCTATTCCAGTACCGGTCCCATTGCCACAAGCGTGCCCTTTCTTTCCATGGAGCAGGTCTATAGAATGGAAAGCGTTCGCTATAACGGGTACAGGATATATACCAACAAACCCATCCGGGGGATGATCAGGACCCATGGACGTGGCTTTGCCTGCGGACTTGACATCCAGCTGGACATGATTGCAGAGCATCTTGGTATTGATCCCGTGGAAATGAGATTAAGAAATTGCAGGAAACCGGGTGAATATACCAGCACAAAATCCTATGTTGATTCCTGTGCCATGGATGAAACCATTCACAAGGCAGTTGAAAAATCCGGCTGGAAAGAAAAATGGGGAAAACTGCCCCCCTTCCATGGGATCGGCATTGGCACCAATTCCGTGCAGACGGGATTTCCCATGGGTATCCGCGGGGGTTCCCAAAGTTTTATCAAATTTAATGAAGACGGGGAAGCAACTGTCATGTCCGGAGTTGTGGACAACGGTCAGGGCAATGACAATATGCTGGTTCAGATTGCAGCCGAAGAACTGGGGCTGTTGCCCGAAGACATCCACCTGGTTTCAGCCGACACCGAGACCACATCTTCTGATCCTGGATCTTATTCCCAGGTCTCTACCTTTGTGGGCGGACATGCTGTCCAGATTGCTGCAAAAAACTGCAGGAAAAAACTCTTTGAGGTGGCCGCAAAAGTGCTTAAAGTAAAACCTGAAACCCTTGCAGCCAAAAACCGTCTTATTTTTGTTAAAGAAGACCCTGAAAAATCCATTCCCATCAAAAAAGTGGTGAGGATCAGTCTTATAAACTTTAACTCTGTTAATGCCGAAGGCGGATACTGGCCCAAGGTAGATATGAAACGTGAATGGGTGTCCAACCCATACGGCCAGATGTGTGAGGCCTTTTCCTTTGGCACCACTATTGTTGAAGTCAAGGTGGACCCCAACACAGGTCAGGTTGAAGTGCTGGAGGTAACTGCTGCCCAGGATGTGGGATATGGTATAAATCCTCTGGTCCTTGAAGGCCAGTTCGAAGGCGCTCTTACAATGGGTGGCCAGGGCGGCATGCTCACTGAATATCATGAATGGAAAGACGGCAGATGCCTCAACTCCACCATGCTGGATTACAAACTGCCCCTGGCCTGTGATATGCCGCCTAAAATAAATAATATCATTGTGGAATCCATTGATCCAAAAGGACCATATGGAGCCAAGGAAGCCGCCATGTCCATTGCCATGTCTGCAGCACAGGGTTACAGTGCTGCCGTCAGCAATGCCATTGGTGTTTACATGGACTCTTTTCCCTTAACCCCGGACAAAATACTTGCAGCGATTAAAGAAAAAGAAGCCCGGATAAAAAAAAATAAAATTAATTGATTACACCAGGATAATATAGATGAAAAAGATCAGAGTTGAAGATGCAGTTGGAACTGTTCTGGCCCACGACATGACGCGGATCATCCGGGGAAAATTCAAAGGGGTGGGATTTAAAAAAGGACATATTGTAAAAAAGGAAGATATTCCTGAACTCTTAAAAATTGGAAAACAGATGCTGTATGTTCTTGATATAGGCAAAAACCAGCTCCATGAGGATGATGCCGCAAGAAGAATTGCAACGGCTATTGCAGATCCTGAATTAAAATTTTCACCCCCCGGGGAAGGGAAAATCAATATCAGCACCCCTTATCCAGGCCTGTTAAAAATAGATATAGATGCCCTGCTTCAGGTTAACCGGATGGAAAACATCATTGTGGCCACACTTAAAAATAATTTTCCCTGCAAAAAGGATGAAATTATTGCGGGTACCAGGATCATTCCCTTGACCATCCCGGCACAAAACATTGAAATTCTGGAAGCATTGGCCGAAAAAACCAGGCCCATTCTTTCAGTCAAACCTTATAGATCCCTGAAGGTGGGTGCAGTGGTAACCGGATCTGAAGTCTTCAGCGGATTGATAACAGATGATTTTGGCCCATCCGTGGGTAAAAAAATTATTGATGCAGGATGCCTGCTCATCAAAAAAATCGTTGTCCCGGACGATGTCAATTCTATTTCCAATGCCGTTCTGGAATTAAAAACACTTGGATGTGAACTGATCATCACCACGGGCGGACTTTCCGTGGATCCGGATGATGTCACCCGCCAGGGGGTAATAAGGGCGGGTGCTGATGTGACATTTTATGGCAGCCCTGTTCTTCCCGGAGCCATGCTCATGATATCAATGCTGGAGGATATCCCTGTCATCAGCCTGCCGGCCTGTGTGTTTTATTACAAGCAGACCGTATTTGACCTTGTTTTTCCACGAGTCCTGGCCGGAGAAAAAATAAGCAAAGACGATATTGCAGCCATGGGGCACGGTGGATTATGCATGAACTGCAAGGTCTGCCATTATCCTGTCTGTTCTTTTGGCAGATAACTTAAAAAGCCCTCTCATGAATATGGATATTAAACAAAAATGAAAACAATGAAAAATCTTATTATTGGAATAAAGGGTGCCGGAGAGATGGCCACGGGTACAGCCTGTCGTCTCTTTCAATCAAATTTTAAACGCATCTTTATGATGGAGACGGACAACCCCATGGCAGTGAGAAGACAGGTATCCTTTTGCGAGGCGATCCACGATGATCAGATTATTGTGGAAGGGATCACTGCCAGAAAGATCATTCATCCGGATGAAATACAGGCAGCCTGGGACAGCAATACCATTCCTGTCATTGTTGATCCTGACTGGGAATCCATAAAAGCCATCCAACCCCATGTGGTTATTGATGCCATTATTGCCAAAAAAAACCTGGGAACGCATCTATATGAAGCCCCGCTGGTCATTAGCCTTGGACCTGGATTTGAAGCAGGTACAGATGTGCATGTTGCCATAGAGACCAACCGGGGCCACAACCTTGGAAGGCTTATTTTAAACGGCTGTCCCGAAGCAAATACCGGCATTCCGGGGAATACCAGCGGCTATACCTATGAAAGGGTCCTTCGGGCACCTTGCCCGGGAATATTCAATTCTGACCTGGATATCGGGGCAATGGTAAAAAAAGGTCAAAAAATCGGCCATGTGGATAATACCCCCGTGATAGCCCCTATTGACGGTGTCCTCCGGGGCCAGATCAGACATAATACAAGGGTAAATCATAAACTGAAAATCGGAGACATTGATCCCAGGGGAAATATTGAGTATTGCACGGCAGTATCGGAAAAAGCACGGGCCATTGGAGGCAGTGTTCTGGAAGCTATTTTAAAACAATTTAATACTTAACCCGGTCATAAATAATATGATATAATCATACAAAATCATAAATTTAGGAAATCCAATCATGTTGACAAAAGCATTTATCCCGTACAAAGGATATTATTCCTCTCCATTTGCAAGATGGCAGGGAAGCCTCGCAAATGAAAACTCTATTATTCTGGGGTCTCAGACAGCCAGAAACTGGCTTGAAACAAAAACAATCAGCCCTGATATCTTTGACTACCTGATCCTCGGAATCACGGTGGGACAACCCTACATGTTTTATGGAGGACCCTGGGCATCTGCATTGATCGGCGCCCAAAATATCCCGGGCTGCCTTATCAGCCAGGCTTGTTCCACTTCAACAACTGTGTTATTCCAGGCTGCCATTGGTATTGAGACAGGATTTTATCAGAACGTATTTGCCCTTATGACAGACCGATGCTCCAACGGACCCCACACCATCTGGCCCAACCCCAATGGCCCCGGTGGTCAGGTTATTTCTGAAAACTGGGTCATGGACCATTTCAACAATGATCCCTGGGCAAAAAATGCCATGATCCAGACCGCTGAAAATGTTGCCAAAGAAACCGGAGTGACAAGGGAGCAATGTGATGAAGTGGCCTTGCGGCGGTATGAGCAATATACAGACAGTCTGGCCAATAACAGGGAATTTCAGAAAAAATACATGTTCCCCGTCAGTATCAGGGTTTCAAAAAAGAAAATCATCCAGATGGATGCTGACGAAGGCATTATGGCCAGCACAAAACAAGGCCTTGAAAATTTAAAGCCTGTATTGCCGGATGGATCCCATACTTTTGGGTCCCAGACCCACCCGGCTGATGGTAATTGTGGTTTAATCGTCACCACAAAAGAAAAGGCAGGAGACTTAAGCCTTGATTCCACAAAAGATGCTCAGATTGTTTCCTATGGGTTTTCAAGGTCAAAAAAAGGGTTTATGGCCATGGCTGTTGTGCCTGCCGCACAAATGGCCCTGGACAAGGCCGGTATCTCCATCAGGGAGGTAAAAGTAATCAAGACCCATAATCCTTTTGCGGCCAATGACATCTATCTGGCCGGCCAGATGAACATTGATGTGAATTCATTCAACAATTTCGGGTCGTCTATTATATTCGGCCACCCCCAGGCCCCCACGGCAGGACGGCTGATTATTGAAGGCATTGAGGAACTGGCAGATAAAGGCGGTGGATATATGCTCTTTACCGGCTGTGCTGCCGGAGATACAGGGGCCGCCATGGTATTGAAAATAGAATCTTAAATAAAAGACTTAAAATAGACAGATAAAAAAAATTAACACAGGCTTCAGGAGGAAAAAATATGCGGGCATTAATCATCGGCGGAGTTGGCGGTATGGGTCAAGGCGTGGCAAGAGATCTGATAAAACAGGAACAGGTTACCAATGTTATTTTAGCTGACCTGTATCCTGATCCTGAAAGGCTGTCCACAAAATTGCGCGACAGTGAAAAAACAAGTCTCATTAAAATGGATGTCAATGACCATGAGGTCATGGTAAAGGCATTCAAGGATGTCAATGTGGTCATCAACACGGCCGGACCATTTTATAAGACTGCCGTGCCGGTAGCCAGAGCAGCCGTTGAGGCCAAGGTAAATTACATTGATATCTGTGATGATTATGAGGGTACCCAGATTCTTTTCAACTCTGATATTGATAAAATGGCAAAAAAAGCAGGGATAACTGTTCTCACGGGTATGGGCTCTGATCCCGGAACCAACAATATACTGGTTAAATGGTATGCAGACCGCCTGGACTATGTTGATGAAATTTATCTTTACTGGGTGGTCAGCATTGCCGAGCTTGCAGGAGCAGCCTGGGATCACAGCCTTCATATGACCCTGGGAAAAATTCCTCAGTATATTAATGGAGAACTGGTTTATGTGGAAGGCGGAACCCAGGCAGTTGCAGAACAATTTCTTGACCCCCTTGGCATCTGCCATGTCCGCTACGTGGGACATCCCCAGCCGTTGACGCTGCCAAGATACATCAAAGGGGTAAAAAATGTAATCATCAAGGGAGCTCTTATTCCCCTATGGGTGGATGAAATGATACAGGAACAGAAAAGCACAGGTCTTTTAGATACCAAACCCATTGATATCAAGGGAACAGCCGTCACACCCTATGACCTTGCCTTAAACCTGTGGAAGACCACCATCCCTGTGGGAAGGGATAACGGGCCTCAGTCTTCCGGTCTTAAAATCATTGTCAAAGGGAAAAAAGACGACAAAAATATTACCTACACCGCTGACATGGTGGGCAGGATGGCTCCCGGAACAGGACTTCCCGCCTCTATTGCATCGCTTATGATGGATGCAGGTGATGTGATAGTAAAAGGTGTTGTGGCACCGGAAGGCTGCATTGATCCGGATAAATTCCTTGCCGCATTCTTAAAAAGAGGGGCAAGAATCCATCAGAGCCAGAAAATTGATTCCATGTTTGAACCAAACAAATTGGGAACGGATAAATAAATCAGGAGGACTTCCATGAAAGAGACAGTAAAACTAAATATCACCAAAAGCCGGGAATTGTTTGAAGAGGCAATCACACTTGTTCCTGGCGGAGTCTTAGGGGCAAGGAAACCCGGTGATTTTATTGACAGCGAATACCCCATCTTTCTTGAAACCGGCAAGGGATGCCGTCTGATTGATGTTGATGGCAATGAATTTATTGATTTTTTGTGCGGATATGGCCCCATCATCCTGGGTTATCGTGAAGAAGAAGTGGATAAGGCCGTTTACAAACAGATAAAAGAAAAAGGATTTTGTTTTTCCCTGACCCAGAAATTCCAGAATCTTCTGGCCGGAAAACTAAATCAGATTGTACCCTGTTCTGAAATGAGCATTTTTTTAAAAACCGGTTCAGATGCCACCACTGCCAGCATCCGTATTGCCCGGGCCCATACGGGCAAGCTCAAGGTCATGCGCTGCGGTTACCATGGCTGGCATGACTGGTGTGTTGAAATGAAAGGCGGTATACCGTCAAAATTCTATGAAGATGTTTTTGAATTCCAGTATAACAACCTTGACCAGTTGGAAAAATTGATGGAAACCCATGGAAATGATACTGCCGCCATCATTATGACCCCCTTTGGCCATCCCAATCACCAGAAAATGCAGCTTCCTGCAAAAGGTTTTCTGGAAGGGGTAAAAAAAATTGCAGACAAATATGGGGCGGTTCTGATATATGATGAAATCAGAACCGGGTTCAGGCTATCCATGGGTGGTGCCCAGAAACTTTATGAAGTAACCCCGGATCTCACGATTCTTGGAAAAGCCATCGCCAATGGCTACCCCATCTCTGTTGTCACAGGAAAAAAAGATGTCATGATGGCGGCTGAAAGCAAGTTGTTTATTTCCTCCACCTTTTTCCCCAACAGCGAAGCCTTTGTTGCAGCACTTAAAACCATTGAAATCCTCGAACGGGACAAGGTATTGGAAGACATCTGGGAAAAGGGTGAAGGCTTTATGAAAAGCATTCAATCTTTGATTGATAAACATGGTGTGGGAGCGGAACTGACAGGTGTGGCCCCCATGTTCTACATCACCTTTAAAAAAGATGAAACAGGCGCATACAAAGGCAAAAGAAAAGATTTTTACACCCAGCTTATCAGAAAAGGTTTCTTTTTCACCCCCTTTCACCATGCCTACATCAGTTACAGACACACCAGGGAAGATCTGGATCTCACCTTAAAGGGCATTGATGAATCCCTGGCTTTTATCAAGGATAAATATCAATAGTGCCTGAACGGAAACCTTGTTCAGGCACTATTTTAGGTTAAAAACAAGCCTGACCCCATCTGCTTATTTTTTATGGCATCCGGAACAACTTACAGGCCCATGGGTTTCACCTGCCTTTTTTCTGTCCTTATGGCATTTAAGACAGGTATTATACATAACCTGTTTTTTCTTAAGCACGCCTTTGTCTTTCGCGGCTTGCAGTGATCCTGGTTCCTTAACAAAATCCTTATGACAGACCATGCAATCATTGATAACACCATGGTGAAGATAATGGGGAAAGGTGATATTCCCCATGCGCCCGCCGTTAAGAATAATTTCTGCCTGGCCTTTATTTTGAGCGAAAACCACGGCAGTCGATAAAAACAAGAACACTAGAAAAAATAATATAATACGATTGTTCATCCTCATTTTTTTACCTCTTTTGGTAAAATATTTATCCTTAAAATTTCTGACACAATGCTCTGCCATATTGCTGACAGGCTTTCAGACCTTCATCTGTTTGCACCATTGCTTCAGTCAGATTTAAGGGACCAAGATCCAGCACATCCATTTTAAACACATGCTGCATGGTTTCAAAAACCATGGGAGCAGCTTCACCGCTATGGGTGTGCGATCCAAAAGCGCCCCCCATTTTCCCGGTTAAATTGGCTTTTTCAAGTAAAAAAAGAAATTGTTTCATGCTGTTTGTAATATCTTTATGGTAGGTAGGACATCCAAAAAGATAACCATCAAATCCAGCCAGGTCATTTTCTTTAACTAAAGAGGTTTTTGCAACTACAGCTTCATTACCAGACATCCGGACACCCTCTGCCAGATAGTTGGCCATTTTTTCAGTAGTACCGGTTCTGCTGACATAAGCGATCAATACTTTTTTCATATTCTCTCCTCATAATACTAATACTGATTAAAATTTTATACCCAATGGTAGTTAAAAATACATTAAACTGTATTCAGCATAAATTATGCCACAATATTTTTTAATATAATTAGTGACCGACCTAAAACCCTGAAATATAGTTTTCCAATTTTGATTAGAGGCTTGCAATTATCCGAGATTGTTTCTTGTTTTTAACCTAAACCTAAAACCATGCCTGAACAAGGTTGTCGTTCAGGCACTACAGACGGGGTCAGGCTTGTTTTATTGTGTTTTTATCAATAAATCTATATCAAAAATGCAATAACGCAAGCCTGGCCCCACTCAAACCTGCCAACTCCAAAAGTTAAAATATATATTTATAATTGAATCATTTTTTTATAACAATACAAACAAAAATAGATCAATTTACTAGGATTTCAGCATATATGTCTCATTAAACTGTCTCAAATATTGTATCATCAGAAACAAAGATGACAAATTGTAATAAAAAAGTAATATTTCAAATTCAAACGACCCTTTATGATCGTCTTAACGTGTCTGTTTTCTTCAAATTAGAAAAATCATATCTGTTTCGGTTAAGGGCCCACTCAAAAATAACTTTACATTTTGGAAGCCGATTCATCCTGTCCGGCAGCGTTGTGAAAACACGACATATACTTGATATACCTTAGTTTCCACGCCTTGCCGGACAGGCGACTCAACTTCTAACCTGAAGGTCACGCGCAAAATTGGTAATTAATTTTTGAGTGGACCCTGAGTTGCTTATTTCTTGACAATTTACCCTTGTTGATCTATAAAAATCTGGCTGAAATGATAACCTTAAAAATTAAATCATTAATATGAAACATACCCTGTTAAATACAATAGAAGGCAGGATGCTGTTAACCGGTATTTTATTAAGTCTTCTGCTCATTGCCCTGATCGGATTCTTTGGTATCACCCAAATTCAAACAGCCAAAATCCTTGCTCTTGTTCTCGTTGCCCATAGCTTCGGCGGACGGGCCGCGGGCATTGGCCTTTGTATTCTCAATGGTTATGGTGCCCTTCCCACTATTGTATATAACTTTTATATTGAAATTCTAATCGTCTGTTTCACCTATTCCGGCTTTGTGTTGAGCACCACCAATTATCTGAAGATAGAATGGTTTAAAAAACTCATGGATCGGCTGGCCGAAAAGGCCCTTGAAAATAAAGAAAAAATAAAACCCTTTGGCTGGATCGGTATTTTTTGCTTTGTCATGGCCCCTCTCCCCGTGACCGGGCCTGTAATTGGATCCATTATCGGATACATGATCAGATTAAGCCCGTTCAGAAATTTTTCCGCCACGTTTACAGGCACTTTGTCTGCCATCCTTCTTTGGTTTTACTGCTTTGATTTTTTAGAGCAGCGCTTTCATATGATCCAGTATCTGTTTGGTGCCATTGTTATTATCGTCTTGATCCCTTATTTCAAACAAATAAAAAAAATTTTTGTCAGTCGCTCAGATATAAAAAAAGATTAAAAACCTGAGGCTATATTTTCAAGATTATTTCTTTGTAAAATAACAAACTATAAAACCTTCATTGATTAACGCTTGTACAGCCTTTATGATTCATAAGCATTTTCAAGTATTTTAAGATAATCTTCCTGTCCAAGTTTCCTTGGATTTGAAGGTGTTGAATTATTTTCAAATGACATCTTTGAAATCCTTTCAAACTGGTCTTTCCCAATTTTTAAATCCTTAAATAAAGGGATCCCAAGTCTTCTTGACAAGTCTTGTATTCCCTGGATAAAAGACCTGGCCGCACTATAATCATCCGTTTGCTTGATCCCGGTCTGCCTTGCCAGTATTGCCATTTTTACAAAGCATGCGGGCATATTATAGGATAGCACGTGGGGCAGAAAGATTGAATTTGCCACGCCATGGGGAATATCGTACAAAGCCCCGATGGATTCAGAAATACAATGGACGGCTGTTACATCGGAATTACCAAAGGCAAATCCTGCTATGGTTGAGCCAAACATCAGATTTTCACGGTGTGTATGATGATTTTTAATATCATTATATGCCCCTTCAATAGCGCCCAATATCAATCTTACCGCGTTGACGGCATGATTATCGGTAATAAGGGTGGCAGGCTTTGAAAGATAGGCTTCAACTGCATGGGTCAGGGCATCAAGCCCTGTGGAAGCAATAATATCCGGCGGCAGGGTTTTGATCAAATCCGGGTCGACAATGGAAACCGCGGGATACATTTCAGGACCCTTTATACTCATTTTAAATTTTCTGTTCACATCTGTGATCACTGAAACCCAGGTAACTTCACTTCCTGTACCGCAGGTTGTGGGAATGGCCAGAAAGGGCAAAGGATCATTCTTATATTTTTCTTTTCCTTCATACTCTTCAATACTGCCATGATTTGTTCCAAGAAGTGCCAGGGCCTTTCCTGCATCAAGGGGGCTTCCCCCGCCAAATCCAATGACCAGGTCAGGCTTCAGCTGACGTATCTGCCGGGCAATCTTATTGATCGTATCAGATTTTGGGTTTGCTTCAATCTCATCAAATATTTTGATCCCGGGAAACTGGGCCAATACGTTGCTGAGCAAGCCGGATCGAACAATTCCCTTATCCGTGACAAGAACCGGATTCCTGGCTTTCAAGTATTCATCAATGATTAATTTAAGATTGTCAATTTCTCCTGATCCGAAATAGATTCTTGCAGGCATATGAAAAATCATGTGAATCGTCTCCTTTTGCAAAATAATATTCATCAGCTATCAAAACTATAATCAATTGGTATTTGTTAATTTTAATATGCTATGGTATTTTCTAATATAATACAAATCATATTAGACAGATGAAGGGGAAAAATATGGATATCAAAATTAATTATTGTTCAGTCTGAAACTATGAACCAAGGGCTGCCGGTCTGGCAGATATCATTAAAAAAAAATTTGGTATAATACCTCAACTGATCCCGGGCTCAAAAGGCATATATGATGTTATTGTAAATGGAGAGACTATTTTTTCAAAACATCAGGCAAAACGATTCCCACAAAACGATGAAATTATTAAACTGATCAAAAAATAAACATTGAAACCAATATTGTACCTGCACCTGGAATTAAAACTGAAAAAGGCTGCTTTTTTTGAAAGCAGCCTTTTTCAGAAAAGGAAAAAAAAATGAAAAAATTAATCTTTATTATGTTAATAATGATTAGATGCAATTGGCGTACCAACCTCATTTTTTAATTCATAAAAACTATAAGATACTTATTTTATTTAATTTTTTAAACATTGTGTCTTCTATTATTGATCTTTCAAAATTTTATTTGTCTTTTTATCATCATTTAATCCCATTAAAGTTCAAAATTTTGAATTTTAAAATCGCACCAATTAGTTTAAATAATATAACAGCTTGAAAAAAAAGAAGAAACCGGACTTATTGATGGGTTTATAAAATTAAACTTACAGGGATTAAAGCATGAATCGCCTGTAAGCTTAATTAGTGAAGGTTTTTATTCAGGCACTGATTACCTCTAATATCTGTACAGATCTGTTTTAAAAGGGCCGTTGATGGGAATCCCAATATAATCCGACTGCTCCCGGGTCATCTTGGTCAGGGTTACGGAAAGATTTTTCAAATGAAATCTTGCCACTTCTTCGTCAAGTTCCTTGGGCAGTGTATAAACTTTAATTTCAAGATCTTCTTTGGCAAGCTTCATCTGGGCCAGGGTCTGGTTTGAAAAACTATTGCTCATCACAAAGCTTGGGTGACCGGTGGCGCAGCCCAGATTCACAAGTCTTCCTTCAGCAAGGATGATGACGGATCGACCCGATTCCAGTGTCCATTTATCCACCTGGGGTCTAATATTTGTTTTGACGGCTTTGGGGTGGTTATCCAGATAACTCATTTCTATCTCATTATCAAAATGCCCAATGTTGCAAATAATGGATTCATCTTTCATTTGTTCAA
>JAOZRF010000390.1 GCA_029940245.1 Desulfobacula sp. | reverse complement strand
TTAGTAATTATACCACAAATTTTCTTGAAATTCTGTATTGTTCAACCGCTGTTCAATATCCACGTTAAAAAATGAAGCAATAGGTTCAAATATTTTCGGATTGTTGGCCTGGACGCTTTTTGCTGCATCCAAAAGAACATGGAAGCCTTTTTGTGTCATTTTACCCAAAGGCCTGCGACAGGGCCCTCCCGGCATTCCCAACAATTGCATAAGGGTTTTTAAAGGAAGGGGATTTCGTGCTCTGCAACTTACAGGCCCGAATTTGGATTCTTCCCGGGTTATCACCACAACAAGGTCAAACAGGGGTTTTATGGCAGTTTGAATCTTCATGGCCCCATCTGCATCTTTCTGATTGAGCAGAGAGACCATCTGTGTCATAAATTTGGGTACGATGTTGGACATAACAGAAATGGATCCGCACGCCTTGATTTCAGGATCAGCCATAATATCATAAACAAGGGCATCATCACCGGAGAATATTTTAAAATCATTGCCACAGTATTTACGGGTCAGTTTCATGTTTTCAAGATTGCCTGTGGCTTCTTTTACACAGGATATATTTGGAAAATTTTTTGCCAGGATGGCCAGATCCTGTGGCAGCATCTGGGAACCGGTTCGTCCTGGAATAATATAGGGGATGATGGATAAATCAGGGTATGCTCCGGCAATGACCTCATAATATTCCCTCCTGATTTCAAGGGAGCTTGGGCCATTATAATATGGGTCCACCATAAGGACGGCATCAACCCCTTCTTTTGCGGCCCGGCCTGCTGCTTCCAGAGCTTCAATGGTATTATTGCTGCCTGTCCCGGCAATTCTAAGGCATTTGTTTTTTGCCAGTTTTGCAACCTGGGCAATCACATAATCGTGTTCTTTCCATTTGAATGTAGGGCTTTCTCCCGTTGTTCCCGTTGCAAGTATTCCTGTAATACCATTTTTAATCTGAAAGTTGATCAGTTGTTCAAGACCTTCTATATCAAGCTCTCCTGCCTGGTTAAAAGGGGTTATTAATGCTGTATAGCATCCTGGTCGCATGTTTTACTCCTGTTGTGTAAATAAATTATTTTCCAATGGATTTTTCTATGGTCACTTGCTATCATAACTTTAAACTTGGTTCAAGCCAAAATTATATTTGTTGATTATTTCCAATGCGCTTGACACAATGTTGTGTTGGAAATAATATGCAAAACTTTAAATCAAAATTTAAACAGCTTAAATATTTAAGAGGACATTAATGATGACGGACATTAATCAGGGAAAACCCCTGCCAAAAGATTCGGATGAGCATATCGTGGAGTTAAAAAATCAGCTTATTAAAAATGATGAATGCGGTACAACCCATTATAATCTTGCTGTGGCCCTTCTGGGAAAGAAGGAGTATGTTGAGGCAGAAAATGAACTCCATGACGCCATAGACAATAGCCCCACACTTGCCGAGGCCTATGTCCTTTTAGGGGGTATCTGTCTGCAGAGAAAAGATCTTGAAGGGTGCTACAGGTACAACCAGCTTGCTACAAAAGCAAGAGCCGGTTTTGCAGAAGGATATGGCAATATGGCATTTGTTCTTCTTCAACTGGTTGACGGCAAAAACCCAAAAGAAGATGAAGAAAAAATGGATAAAGCCATTAAAAATCTTAAAAAGGCTATTATTCACAATAAAAATTTTGTTCAGGCGTATACAACCCTTGGGACTGCATATTTTATGAAAGGGCTTGTGCCGGAAGCCATCAAAGCAAATCTTCAAGCGCTAAGCGTGCAACCTGAATTTCCCGTGGCCCATAACAATCTTTCTGCAGCATACCTTGAAACAGGTGAATTTGATAAAGCGATTGCCCATTGTGATAAGGCTGAAGAACTCGGTTTTCAAGTTGCCCGGGATCTGAAAAACGAACTTGCACCTCACAGAAAAGCTTGATGGATCAAGAACTTTTTGCTTTTTTTATATCTGGTGAAGAAACCTGTGTTTTTCCGGATTCCCGGTTATGGCAATTGCCATTGTCAGGGGAAAATACCGGGTTTCCCGGCAACAGCCTTTCAGAACATACAAATAAATATTCAGGTTTTACAATTGGGGATTACTTTTCAGCTTCTGCTAGGTTTTTATCTGAAAATGATTTTTCAATATTGAAATCAGGTCTTGAGATTGTTTCCAATCGTTCTGTTCAAACGGATCAGATTTGCAGGATCACCCTTTTTCTTGAAAAACATGGTGCTTTTTATCACCCCCTGAAAATTCAGATTGGGCTTACTGAACATCGCATTGCCTTATTTGTTCTGAACGGGGCAGTATCAAAGCCGGGTCTTCTATTGGTTAAAAAAGAATATCAATTAATAGATGATTTGAATAAGACCCACCTGAAAAGCTATCTTCCTCAAGTTTTTGGTGTTGATATCATAAAAACAGATAAAGGCAATATTGGTTTTTTTTTAGGAGAGTGGTTTGATGGCTACAAAGAATTTCATGTCACAAAAGACCATGGCAGAAGGCAAATCGCGATATGGGAGTCTGATGGAAGCAGACACCATATTTCTGAAACAAAGGCTTGTCCAATCTATCAAGAAATATCCCGGATTTTAACCTATTATTATAATATTGAAACCTTTGAGCAGATTTTTCCATGGCATCATGCTGCCGGGGATTTTGTTGTCAAGCAGGAAAGGGACGAGGTGCTTGTCAAGTTGATTACAGTGAGAAGCTACTCGCCTTTAACAGAATTTAGTGCTGAAGGGAAGGATAAAAAAACTCATATATTACCATCCCTGTTATTTTTTTTCCTGGTTTTGACATTCAGAATACGCCTGGATAGATTAAATGGCACAAGCAGAATGGTTATGCTCGACAAACAAATTATAAATTCAACCATTGAAGGTTTTTTGTCTGCACTGGATGAGAAATCTTTGAACTATGATTTTGGAGATTTAAGATCAGTTTTTATTGAGTTTTTCCGACAATTCACTTTGGAACAGATAATGGGTCTTCTGGAAAATATTTTAGAATCCTGCCATTTTGCCCCTTCGGAAATAGAATTGATAGAAGAAAATTTTAAATCCCATTGTAATATTTTGTGCTCAATATTTAAAATTATTTAAAAAAAACCTTTTTTATTGACATGTTCAAACAGAAATTTTATATCAACAATGTTATTTTGCTTAAGTTATTCTCGGGAAAAACAAGGCGGTTTTATAACCCTCTGGAATAACAAAGAATTAAACTATTAAATGGAGAATTTGGAAAAATTTTTCATTAATTGAATGTAAATTAACTATTAATGGAGGTAAGTAAATGGCAAAACATGAGACTCCTTTCCTGGATCAGCTGGAATCCGGCCCATGGCCAAGCTTTGTCTCTGACCTGAAACAACAGGCAG
>JAOZRF010000036.1 GCA_029940245.1 Desulfobacula sp. | reverse complement strand
TCTTCTTTTTTAAAATTATTCAGGGTATTGTTAATTTTTTTGCGAAGTTCAGTATTGTCTGTTTCTATATACAATTTTTGAATAGATTCTCCAAAAATCACGGCAAATTTTTCCTGAAACCACCCTGAGGCTTTGGTGATTCGTTCCAAAATAACCGGATCAGACTCGGGTAGGTTATTATCTGCAAAAATTGTGTTTAATTGCCGCTTAAAATTTTCGCTGACAACAAAGATATTTTTTGTGACTATTTTTTCCAGCTGAGAAATATCTGCAATGCCTGAAATCCGCACTACTCTGGCGTTACCCATCAAAAGCCGGATAAGATAGCTCAGAAGGTTGTGCAATGGTTGAAAATCAAAACAATCAAGTAACAATTGTTGTTGATATTTGATTCTATCAGCGTTAAGCCGGTTTGTGGACGGTGGGTTTTGACGGGTGTCGTTGCTGAAATTATTTATTGCCGGGTCTGTTTCTATTCCATTGGATAAGAGAGGAGAGCTAAGTACAATACCCTCTATGGTTTTACAGCGGCTTAAGGCCACGTAAACCTGACCATGGGCAAAGGCTGCCCTGACATCGATAATGGCCTTATCAAAGGTCAGTCCCTGGCTCTTGTGGATGGTGATGGCCCAGGCAAGTTTTAAAGGGTATTGTTTAAATTTACCAATGATGTCTTCCTGGATTTTTTTGTTTTCATCGTTCAAGGTATATTTAATATTTTCCCAGATGATTGGTTCCACAACTATTTTACTGGGATCTCCCGGGCAGATAACATAGATATCTTTATTTGAAATTTTGATTACAGTGCCTATTTTACCATTGTAATAGCGTTTTTCAGAATTTTGGTCATTGCGCACAAACATTACCTGTGACCCCTCTTTAAGCCTTAAAGTGGCCTGGGTAGGATAGATATGCTCGGGGAAATCGCCGGAAATTTCAGCCTCAAAATGATGTTCTTTTTTTTTTAAAGATTGAAGTTTGGACTGATTCATGGAATCTGCGTTGCGATTGTGGGTGGTCAGGGTAATATAGCCCTGGTCTTTTCCTGGTGTAAAATCCTGAATATAACGCCGGTTAAGATCCTTCAGGGTGGGTTCATCAAGCCTATTGTCACGCACCCGGTTGAGGAGCTTGATGAAACGTTCATCTGACTGACGATAAATATGTTTGAGTTCAATGGTCAGCAGTTCAGTTTGCCGGAGAGCATTGCTGCTGAAAAAATAAACCGAGTCATAATGTTGCTGCAAAAGCTGCCATTCACCTTGCTTGGCCACCGGGGAAAGCTGGTGCAGATCACCGATCATCAGTAGTTGCACGCCACCAAAGGGCTGATTATTACGGCGATGGCGACGCAGTGTAGCATCGACCGCGTCAAGTAAATCGGCCCGCACCATACTTATCTCGTCAATCACCAGCAGATCAAGGCTTTGTATAATCTGTTTTTTTTCTTTACTGAACCTGAACTGGCGCTGCTTATTGCGCTCATAGGCCTCGCTTCCAGGCACAAATGGGCCAAAGGGCAATTGAAAAAAAGAGTGGAGGGTGACTCCCCCTGCATTGATGGCTGCAACACCTGTTGGCGCTGTGATAATCATTCTTTTTGCCGTGTTCTTTGGCAGGTTATGAAGAAAGGTTGTTTTGCCGGTACCCGCTTTCCCTGTCAGAAAAATATTGCACCCAGTGGATTGAACAAATTCATTGGCAAGTTGCAGTTCATGGTTTGTAAAAGACATGTTTTCCCCTGGTCATGCAAATCCTGTGGTGTACGCCGATATAAAAATCAGACTGGATAGAGACCTGCTTTTTGTCAAGAGACTGGTTTTTTGGCGATCTTTGGTCAAATTTAAGAAAAAAAATTATAATAAATATCCGCGAGATAGACTACCCCGATTGGTCTTCCATTACTTAAAATCGGTAACCTTCGGTATTTGTTTTTAACCATCCGGTCCAAAATCACCATCAAGTGTTCATCAGCAGAAGCACCAACGATATTGGTACTCATAAGCTCGCATACTTTTCTTTCTTTAATGTGTTTTAATGCCAGATCAAACTGCTCGGTCCAGGCTACCTCCTCGCCATTTATACCATAATTTAAATAATCAGGCCGAAGATGATAAAGGATATCCGTCATGGTTATAATTCCCACAAACATTTTAACTTTATCAAGAACCAATAGACTGATGGTTTTGTCACCGGTTTTTCTAATCTGGCCATTTAAAATCATTTGAATTGCTTTTACAACAGGTGCATCAGACTCTATCGTGTCAAATTCGGTTGCCATAATTTCTTTAGCATATTTTTTCATGGAGCCCACCTCCTCCCGGACATTTATTTTTAAAATACCTTACTCAACTTTCGGTCAAATCTACCAACTCCGAAAGTTGAGTTCCTTATTTATTTTATTTAAATACTTTTATCTATTCATCGACGGTTTGTCAAATAATTTCACTAAATTATGTCAGGTCATTGCCCAGGTTTTTGGCAAATATATTAAAAATTCTGTTGAAAAATCCAAAAGTTCTGATTTGACAGCTCAAGCGGATGATAAAATTGTTGACTCAAAAAAATTTTGCAATAGAATAATCAGTTGCCTACTTTACTTTAGGATACATTTCAGGTATTTAATTGGCCGAGATTATATTGAATTATGAAAGGTTACTTTTTTAGAGAAGAGGGTTTTATGATTGTTCAGGGATTAAAATTAACAATGCTGGGTATGATGGTGGTTTTTTCTTTTCTTGTCCTGCTGCTTATAGTCATCCATCTTTCAACAAAATTGCTTAAACATTATTCGGAAAAAGAGGCATCATCGTTCACCTCCCGCAGGCCTTCAGGAGCCTGGGAGAGAAAGTCTCCTGACGATAACCGGAAACTTATTGCCATTATCAGTGCTGCGATTGCAGCCCATAGATCGCGTATAGGGCGTTACAGATCCTCATAGACTATATATCCATAGTCAATACCAGGAATTATACCAATGAAAAAAATAAATTTTATGGACACATCGTTGCGGGATGGGTTTCAATCTGTTTTCGGTGCACGTGTACTGACAGATGATTTTCTTCCTGCAGTGGAAGCTGCAGTGGAAGCCGGGATTCATCATTTGGAAGCCGGGGGTGGCGCTCGTTTTCAGAGTCTTTTCATGTACTGCGGCGAATCCGCTTTTTCCATGATGGACCGTTTCCGAAAGGCTGCCGGTTCTGATACCTGTCTTCAGACCCTTGCCAGGGGCATCAATGTTGTAGCCCTGTCAGCCCAGCCCAGGGATATGATTGATCTTCACGCAAGGATGTTCAAGAAACACGGCATAACCCACATCCGTAATTTTGATGCTTTGAATGATGTGCGAAACCTGCTCTATTCAGGGCAATGCATCAAGAACGCAGGGCTTCATCATCAGGTGGTCATTACCATGATGGAACTGCCTCCCGGCTGTAGCGGATCCCATGATCCGGAGTTTTATTTGAAAACCTTGAAGGATATCCTCGATTCAGGTGTTCCCTATGATTCCATCTGTTTTAAGGATGCCTCTGGAACCTCCAATCCCAAAAAAGTTTATGACACTGTCAAGGCGGCCAGAAAACTTCTGGGAGATGAAGAGACCATCTGGATGCACACCCATGAAACTGCAGGTATCGGTATTGTCCAGTATAAGGCTGCAGTGGAAGCCGGCTGTGACGGAGTCTGCCTGGCCCGATCTCCCCTTTCCGGCGGTACCTGTCAACCGGATATGATTTCCATGTGGCATGCGCTGAAAGGGACCGACTACTATCTGGATATTGATGTCAATAAGGTTCTGGAAGCCAACCATGTCCAGGAGGAATGTCTTAAGAACTACTTTTTTCCGCCCGAAGCACAGAAGATTTCATCCGAAGTCATTCTCTCCCCCATGCCCGGGGGCGCCTTGACTTCTAATACCATGATGATGCGTGATACGGGCACCCTCTATCTTTACCCCAAGGTGATACAGTCCATGTCTGAATGCATTGCCAGGGGAGGCTTTGGCACATCAGTTACCCCGGTTTCTCAGTTTTATTTTCAGCAGGCCTATGCCAATGTGACCCAGGGGCCCTGGAAAAAGATGACAGAGGGCTATGGTAAAATGGTACTGGGATATTTCGGCAGAACACCCATGCCGCCTGATCCTGATATTGTCCGGATCGCTGAAAACCAGATGGGAATGAAGGTTTTTGATGGAGATCCCCTGGATGTCCTTGAGCCTGGTGTCCCAAAGGCCAAAAAGATACTTGAGGCTGAAGGACTTCCTGTGACCGAGGAAAACCTTTTCATCATCGGCGCCCTGGCAACCTCAGGTGGAAACAAGGGCCTGGATTTCCTAAAAGGGGACAGGCCGATCAACGTGCGTAAGTTAACCCCAGAAAATGATTCACCCCGGGAGAGGAAACCATTGCCGGATCCTCTTCCCAATGAAGGAGATATGAGCATGAGTAAATATAAAGTGACAGTTGATGGAAAAAGTTATGACGTAATTGTAGAAGATGAAAGCGGAGAGATTGCAGGTATCAGTTCGCCTTCAGCCGAGCAGGAGGCAACTCCGATAGAGAACACAGCCCTGGAGATTAAAGCTCAACTGCCGGGAAATGTGTATGAAATCCCGTTTGCTGTTGGGGATCCGGTGAGAGCAGGAGAAACCCTGGTGATCCTGGAAGCCATGAAAATGGAAACTCCGGTGATTTCGCCCAGTAATGGTATCATCAACTCAATAGAAGTGGCTAAGGGGCAGACAGTGCAGTTAGGACAGGTTCTCCTGACCCTTAATGAATAACTGCAAGACCCAAAGGATTTTATCATGTGTATGAGAAAACCGTTCATTATCATCGGCTGTTTTATTGTGCTGCTGTTTTCAATGATGTCTGCTGTTCAGGCAGGTACTTTGCCCCAGCCCGTCAGCCAGGGGTACACCCTGCTTCCACCCATTACCGACATGATCATCAATTTCGGAGAATCAACCGGCCTGTTCAGCTTTTTTTCCCCTGGCACAGGAAATGATTTTAAAGGAATCGGACAATTCTTTATGGTCGGCATTGGAATTTTGTTGTTATACCTTGCCATCGGCAAGAATTTTGAGCCGCTTCTCCTGGTTCCCATCGGGTTTGGTGCCATCCTGACCAATATACCCATGGCTGGTATGTCTGATCCAGGAGGCGTGCTGTACTATATCTATACAGTTGGAATCAAAACCGGTGTTTTTCCCCTTCTGATTTTTATGGGTATTGGGGCGATGACGGATTTCGGTCCGCTGATCGCCAACCCCAAAACACTGATTCTCGGGGCAGCAGCTCAATTTGGAATTTTTACAACCCTTGTCGGGGCGCTGGTCCTGTCTGAAATCGTCCCCGGCATCCATTTTGATCTGTTCGATGCCGCATCCATCGGTATCATCGGAGGAGCGGACGGTCCTACTGCCATATTCCTGGCAAGTCGGTTAGCGCCGCATCTTTTAGGTCCCATTGCCGTGGCAGCTTACTCCTACATGGCGCTGGTGCCACTGATCCAGCCACCCATCATGCGGGCACTGACCACCTTGGATGAGCGTAAGATTCATATGAAACAGATGAGGCATGTGGGAAAAGTTGAAAAAATAATATTTCCGCTCATTGTTTTAGGTCTCTGTGTTTTGCTTTTGCCTTCAGCCGCACCCCTTATCGGTTTTTTCATGTTCGGAAACCTGATGCGGGAATGCAAAGTGGTGGACCGGTTGTCTAAAACCGCACAAAATGCGTTGATTAATATTGTAACCATTCTTCTGGGCCTGGGTGTTGGAGCCCAGCTGTCTGCCCATCAATTTTTAAATATCTCGACATTGGGCATCCTTTTTCTGGGTGTTATTGCGTTTTCCATTGGAACCGCGTCAGGTATTCTCATGGCAAAACTGATGAATCTGTTTTTTGAGACAAAAATAAATCCCTTGATTGGCTCGGCAGGTGTATCTGCCGTTCCCATGGCTGCCCGGGTGAGTCAGAAAGTAGGCATGGAAGCGGACCCGCAGAACATTTTGCTCATGCATGCCATGGGTCCCAATGTGGCCGGTGTTATTGGTTCTGCCGTTGCTGCAGGCGTATTATTGACATTAAAGAGTCTTGCTATGTAATAGTAAATATTTTTAATTATATGAGGAGGAAGAGATGACCATTCGTGTACTGATGACCAGAAAAATCCCTAAGCTCCCCGGTGGTATGGACGTAGCCCTGCTGCCGACGTTGTCTGAAATGCTCATTGAACTCCGGGCCTTGGCGGATCGCCAGCCAGGCTATATTTCCGGGGAGACCCTTAGAAATGTGGATGATCGCAATGAGTATCTTGTGATCAGCACATGGAAAACGCTTGAAGCCTGGGACTGGTGGTTTCGCAACAATGAACGGGCTGAACTGGAAGGCAGGGTCGATGCCCTGCTGGGAACATCAACTGTTTACAAGGTTTACGGTTATGATTAGGCCTATACCGGAAACCTCCTTTTAATTAAGCGCAAATCATGTAAATTATTGTACCGGTAAGAAAATATAAAATTTGAATCGGAAAAATTTATGGAATTTATTGCTGATCTTCATATTCATTCCAAATATTCAAGGGCTACAGCCAGGAATCTTGATTTTGAAAATCTTTACTATACAGCGCAAATTAAAGGGATAACCCTTATTGGGACAGGGGACTTTACCTATCCTGCCTGGATCAGTGAAATAGAATCCAAGCTTGAAGAAACAGAACCAGGATTGTTTTCCCTGAAAAAAGAGATTGCAGAAGATATCGATAAAACCATTCCGGAAAATTGCAGAAACCCTGTTCGATTTATCCTGCAAAGCGAAATCAGCAATATCTACAAAAAAGATGGCCGGGTGAGAAAAAATCATAATCTGGTCTATTTCCCTGATATTGTCAGTGTGAAAAAATTTAATGCCAGACTGGATGCCATTGGAAATATTAAATCCGATGGCCGTCCAATACTTGGCCTGGATGCGGCAGATCTGCTTAAGATTATGCTGGATGTAAATGATGAAGGTTTTTTTGTGCCGGCCCATATCTGGACACCCTGGTTTTCAATGTTTGGCTCAAAATCAGGATTTGATTCCATTGAAGAGTGTTTTGGTTCATTAAAGTCACATATCTTTGCCGTTGAAACTGGATTGTCTTCCGATCCCCCCATGAACTGGCGAATTGAGAATTTGGATAATGTCCGGCTGATGTCTAATTCCGATGCCCATTCACCCGGGTATCTGGGGCGCAATGCCTCTGTCTTTAATACGGACTTAAGTTTTTTTCATATCCGCCAGGCCCTTGAAAAAAATGATCTTGAAAAATATAAGGGTACACTGGACATGTACCCCCATCAGGGCAAATACCATTATGATGGTCATAGAAAATGTAATATCTGCCTGAATCCTGCCGCCACAGCCCAGATTGACGGCATTTGCCCTGTATGCGGCAGAAAAGTGACCTATGGGGTATTAAACAGGGTCCAGGAGCTTGCCACAAGACCGGAAGGGTATGTGCCTGAAAATCGGCACGGCTTCAAAAGCATTGTTCCCCTTGCAGACATCATTTCGGAAATTTTTGAGGTAGGCCCAAAGACCAAAAAAGTTGCCGCTTACTATAACAAAGCCATTAAAAGTCTGGGGCCGGAGCTGGGAATTCTTTTGGATAAATCTGCCGGGGAAATCGACACTGCCAATGTACCGCTGCTGGCAGAAGCCATCATGAAGATGCGGACCGGGGATATCAATATTGATCCGGGATATGACGGTGAATTTGGAAAAGTAAATCTTTTTTCAAACCAGGAAAAAGAAAGATTAAGAGGAGAAAAAAATCTTTTATTTGACCTTCCTGCCCAAGGTGCCAAACCAAGGGCAAAAAAACTTGTTGCAAAACAGAATATTCAAAAAAAGAACGTCAAAAAAAAGCAAAATATAGAATTGCCAGTTAAACCCAAAGGCCTTTTAGAAGGGTTGAATCCCGGGCAGAAAAAAGCTGTTGAATCATCTGCCCGGGCTATGGTGATTCAGGCCGGCCCCGGTACAGGCAAGACCCGGACCTTAACCGCAAAGATTGCCTATCTTGTATCAGAGAAAAATATTGATTCAGGCAATATCCTTGCCCTGACCTTTACCAACAAGGCGGCAAGACAACTGGAACAAAGAATAGACCAATATGTGCCTGAAACAAAATCCCCTGTTCCGGCAGCAACCTTCCATTCCTTTTGTCTTAAACTTTTAAAAGAATATAAGGGTTTTAATGCTGCCATTTGTGATGACTTGTTGAGGATTTTCTTGATCAGGGAAGCCATTGGTGAAGATGTTAAAAAGGGGATGATAAATAAAATTGATCAATTGATCTGCCTTTGCAAACAGAATTTACTGGGTCCTGATGATGATCTTAAACATCTGATAACCGATGTTGATTCAGGCGCTTTTAAAAAGATTTATAAAACCTTTCAGAACCTTTGCCAGGAGCAGAATGTGGCAGACTTTGAAGATCTGATTTTAATGACAGTCGAAATGTTAGTCAAAGAAGAAGAGATCCTCTCAAGTGTCAGGAAAAAATATCGATATATTTTCATTGATGAGTACCAGGATTTGAATTTTGGCCAGTATGAGCTTACAAAGATGATTTCACAAGGCAATCACATTGTGGTGATTGGTGATCCGGATCAGTCAATTTATGGGTTCAGGGGATCGGACAATAAATATTTTAATAGGTTTGCAGATGATTTTTTAGGATGTGAAAAGATTGTATTAACAAAAAATTACAGGTCCACCCAGACCATTTTAGATGCATCTTTTCAAATGATCAATAAGTCGTTGGACAAGGATGATAAATTAAAGATTTTTTCAGATGTGGAAACGACAAAAAAACTCATTATCAAAGAGACAGCCGGCGAACAGTCTGAGGTCGTGGCCATTGGTAAGATGATTGAAGCCCTTGTGGGCGGGATTTCTTTTTTTTCAATGGACGCGGGCAAGGTGGATATGGATAATCAAAAAGAGTATTCCTTTGCAGATTTTGCCATCCTTTGCCGAACCAGAAAACAGTACGAGACGTTTATCAATGTTTTTGAAAAACAGGGTATTCCTTTCCAGACAGCAGATAAAAAAAGCCTGTTTGAAATAAATGGTATTTGTCAATTGATAAGTCTTTGCAGGATTATGACAAAAAGTGAAAGCTTTCTTGATATTGAGAATATGTTTCAATATTTTGGTGCAGACCTGGGTAAAAAAGAAAAGGAAAATTTTTATAAATTTTATAAAAAATCATCTGCCTTGAATCAGGATACCATGGAATCCTTTGGCCGGGCAGATATCAGTGGATTTCAAAAAGCGTTAAAAATAAAGATCAGTACTATTGTGGAAAAGCTAAAGGCTCTTGGCGAGGAGATCAAAGATTGTGATAATGAAACCGCTATAAGAATTTTTTGTAGTAAAACAGGCCTGAAAGATATCATTGAAGCCAATGATAAAACTAGTCAGGCTTTTGAAAAATTATTATCTATTGCCCGGCTTTACAACAATTTAAAGGGATTTCTGGATGGGATCGCCTTAAACCTGGATGCAGATGCAATAGGCTTTAATATGGAAAAAGTATCTTTGATGACCATGCATGCGGCAAAAGGGCTTGAATTCCCTGTTGTATTTGTTGCAGGATGCGAACAAGGGCTTGTCCCCTTTGCAAGGGATGGTGAAAATATTGATGATCTTGAAGAAGAACGTCGTCTGTTTTATGTTGCCATGACAAGGGCCATGGATATTCTTTGTTTGACTTATGCAAGAAAAAGAACCATATATGGCAAAAGTCTTAAAAGACAGCGATCTTTTTTTATTGATGATATTGAAAAAAGATTGACACAGGTTGAGAAAAGCCCTGTCTTCTTGTCAGCAAATAAAAAAGAAACGCAATTGGAATTATTTTAAGAAATTTATTCTGAAGAAATACAGAGACAGGATAAAAAAGACACAAAAATGTTAAACAGAATCGGCATTGTTCTATTGATAGTGTTTAGTATTTCAGGCGTGGAAAGGGCCTTTGCCGATATTTATATGTATATTGACACCCTTGGTGTAGTACATTTTACCAATGTGCCTACGTCATCAAAATACAAATTATACATCAAAGAAAAACTTAAAAAATCTTTTTCCAGGATCAGCACTAAAAAATATGATGATATGATCATGAAAGCACACAAAAAGTATGGAGTGGAGTTTTCTTTGATTAAAGCCGTGATAAAAGTGGAATCAGATTTTAATCCGGAAGCCGTATCAAAAAAAGGTGCAAAAGGGCTCATGCAGATTATGCCGGACAATTTTAAGTCCCTTGCTGTGAAAGACCCTTTTAACCCTTATCAGAATATCATGGCTGGGACTTTTTATCTTCAGCAGCTTTTAAAGCGGTATGAAGATAAACTGCACCTGGTCCTTGCAGCCTACAATGCAGGACCCGAGGCAGTGGATAAGTATAAAAAGATTCCACCATACAAAGAAACTCAAAATTATGTTAAAGAAGTAATGAAAACATACAGCCGGTATAAAAATTCTTAATTATTTCTAAAAGTCTTTCTGAATCTCTTTGATGAATTTTATCAACCTGTCTCTCATCTCCGGCCTTTCAAGGGCAAAAGCCAGGTTGGCCATCTGAAATCCTACCTTGTCTCCACAGTCAAACCGTTGTCCATTGAATTTATATCCATAGATCGGCTGCTCTTTGAGAAGGGATTTCATGGCATCGGTGAGCTGGATTTCGTTATTGGCCCCTTTTTCCTTTTTCCCTAAAATATCAAAAATCTTAGGAGTCAGAATATAACGGCCGATAATGGCAAGATTTGATGGAGCCTCGTCAGGCTTTGGTTTTTCCACCATATCATTGATTTTAACAATATCCTCTTCCACCATCTGGGCATTAAGGATACCATATTTATCTGTCTGTGATTTTTCAACTTCCATAACAGCAACGATGGAGGCTCTTAACCGGTCAAATTTATTGACCATCTCAGAAAGGACGGGTTTGTCTGTCTGGATAAGGTCGTCCGCTAAAAGAACGGCAAAAGGTTCATCCCCGACAATATCCCTGGCGCACCAGATGGCATGACCTAAGCCTAAAGGTTCATGTTGACGGGTATATACAATGGTTCCGGTTCTGGGTACAAGCTCCTGGATCTGCTTTAAAAGATCTTCTTTTTCCTTTTCTTTCAGCGCGTGTTCAATTTCAAAACTTTTGTCAAAATGATCTTCCAAAGCTTTTTTCCCGCGACCTGTAACAAAAATAATCTGCTCGATACCGGCAGCAAAAGCTTCCTCAACAGCATATTGGATGATGGGCTTGTCAACAACGGGGAGCATTTCTTTTGCCATGGCTTTGGTGGCGGGTATAAATCTTGTGCCGAGTCCGGCTACAGGGAAAACAGCTTTTCTGATTTTCATGGAAACTCCTTTGAAGGGACCGAATTTTAAATCAACCCCATTATATTATTATATGGCATTTAAAATTGTCTTCCCTTGTTATGTATTTAGAAATAAATCAGATGTCAAATTTATTTTATTCAAGCGCTTGGAATATTTGAAATAAAAAATAAATTTTGAATTGGTAATTGATTGACATTATTGAACCTTTTTCGTATGCTCCACAAATTTAAATGACCATAATAACTTTAGCTAAGGAAGTTTTGATGACTGATATAACCCAAAAAAAATCTGAAATACCGCCGGAGCAGCTCAGCCTGAGGAGCAAATTTAAATTTGATTGCCATAAAGGCGTTAAATGTTTTACAGACTGCTGCCGGGGGATAAATATTATGCTCACCCCATACGATATTTTAACCATGCGCAAGAAACTTGCATTAACCTCCGAGGAATTTCTTGCCGTATTTACTGATCCGCAGATCCTTGAGAAAGGAGACCTTCCTGTAGTAATACTTAAGCTTTTAGATGATGAAAGGAAATCCTGTCCTTTTGTTGAAGACAAGGAAGGGTGTGCCATATATGATGATCGTCCTACAACCTGCCGATACTATCCACTAGGCGTCGGCTCTTTAAGCTATTCCGGAGAGAAGGGTGAAAAAGATGAGTTTTTTTTTACGGTGAAAGAAGCCCACTGTTTTGGATTTGATGAAGATAAAGAATGGACTGTGGCCGAATGGAGAGAGGATCAGGGTGTTGACCTTCGTGATGAAGTCAATGATGGCTGGTTTGATTTGATTGTCAGGAAAAAATCATTGCCTCCCAGTATGAAACTTTCCGAAGAGAGCAAAAAGATGTTTTTTATGGTCTGCTATAATATTGATAAATTTAAAAAATTTGTTTTTAACAGTACTTTTCTTGAAAGATATGATTTGCCAAAGGAAACAATTGAAGAGATTAAAGCGGATGATATCAAACTGCTTCAGTTTGGATTTGAATGGCTTAAAGTCAGTTTTTTTCAAACAGGACAGGAGAAATTTAAAATAAAAGCAAAAAAGTAATCCCGTTTAGGTGTGGGGTCAGGCTTGCATAGTTGGCTTTAGGTATGGGGTCAGACTTGCATTATTGAATTTTTGATATAGATTTATGGATAAAAACACAATAAAACAAGCCTGACCCCGTCTGCAAGGATTTAAGACCGAAAGTTGAGTTAGTAATTATACCACAAATTTTCTTGAAATTCTGTATTGTTCAACCGCTGTTCA
>JAOZRF010000035.1 GCA_029940245.1 Desulfobacula sp. | reverse complement strand
GTGTATTATGGTTTTAACAACGGTATTTTATTTTTTGGTTCACAAATCAAGGCATTTCATGCCCATCCTGAGTTCAAGCCTGAAATAGACCATGCCGTCATGCCTCTTTTTTTAAAGTATTCTTATATTCCAACCCCATATTCCATTTATAAAAATATTAAGAAATTGTCTGCAGCCCATTTTATTGAGATTTCAAGATCTGATATGGCAGGGTTATGCCTTAGAAATGAAACTCCATACTGGAACCTGGCACAGATTGCCAAAGATGGCATTAATCATCCCATGACAGGATCTGAAGAGGAAATGATCAATTCTCTGGAAAAAGTTCTGCAAAAATCCGTATCGTTTCGGATGTTGTCAGATGTCCCCCTGGGGGCTTTTTTATCAGGCGGGATTGATTCTTCTTTGATTGTGGCCTTGATGCAGAAAAATAACCAGATTCCTGTTAAAACATTTTCCATTGGTTTTAATGAAAAAGGGTATGATGAGGCAGGGCAGGCCAAAAGAGTGGCACATCACCTGGGGACTGATCACACGGAACTGTATGCGAGTCCAAAAGAAGCCATGGATCTTATCCCTGATTTGCCGGTTCTGTTTGATGAACCTTTTGCAGATTCCTCCCAGATTCCGGTCAGTATTATTTCCATGTTGACAAAAAAGTACGTTACCGTTGCTCTGTCCGGAGATGGGGGGGATGAACTGTTTGCCGGGTACAACCGTCATTTCTGGGGGAGATCGGTCTGGGAAACCATGGAAAGATATCCTTGTTTCATGAAAAAGGGTGCAAAATATTTAATGGAGGCATTAAGGCCTGAACAATGGGAGCGGCTGTTTGATGCGGGGAGCAGATTTGTTCCTGAAAAATTCAAGCAGTCAAACCCTGGTGCTAAAATTGCAAAGTTATCCAGTCTTATCACTGCCCGGACCAGAGAAGAATTTTATACCCTGTTAACGGCCTGGTGGTCAGACCCTGAAAAAGTTATTTTGAATAAGACCAAATGTCCGCAGTACCCGCAGTTGGGGCCAAGGTCAAAAGATTTGGCCAATATCAGCGATTTTACCCAGTTGATGCAGTATTGGGATATGCGGAATTATTTGTGTGACGACATCATGACAAAGGTTGACCGGGCCAGCATGGGATCAAGCCTTGAAGCCAGATCTCCGTTCCTTGACCCTGATGTGGTTGCTTTTTCCTGGAAAATTCCCATTCAGTATAAAATATCAAAAACTCAAGGCAAATTAATCCTTAAAAATTGTTTATACCGGTTTTTACCTCCATCCCTTGTAAATCAACCCAAAAAAGGATTTCAAATTCCACTGGATCAATGGCTCAGAGGCCCTTTGAGACCATGGGCAGAGGAAATGCTCAATCCTGTGCGATTAAAAAATGAAGGTTTTTTTAATGGAAAAGAAGTCAGGTCGCTATGGAATCTGCATTTGTCCGGAAAGCAGAACTATCAGTATCAAATATGGAATATCCTGATGTTTCAGGCATGGGTCAGCGTATATGGGAAATAAAAAAAAATTGCTGTTCCTGGTGACAGAAGACTGGTATTTTTTATCCCACAGACTTTCCATTGCATTACAGGCCCGGAAAGAAGGGTTTGAAGTCATTGTTGCCACCCGGATAAATAAAGGCTTGAACGAATTATTATCCCATGGATTTAAGGTGGTTCCCATCCGTATGAAGCGGTCCGGCCGCAATATCCTTGGTGAACTAAAGACTTTGATCGAAATCATGGGGATTTATTTAAGGGAAAAACCCGACATTGCGCACCATGTGGCAGTAAAACCTGTTTTATATGGGTCCCTTGCCGCATTGGTGTCCAAAAAAATTAAATGTATTAATGCCATTGCCGGGTTGGGCTTTGTTTTTTCAAGAAATGATAATTTTAGAACAAGGTTGCTGAAAAAGATTTTTTTAGCAGGCTATCGCCTGGCTTTTTTATCTCATTCTTCCCATGGGATCTTTCAGAATAAAGAAGACAGAAGTTTTTTTATTAAACATAAAATTTTAACAAAAAAGAGAGCTGTACTGATTCCCGGATCAGGTGTTGATATTTCAAAATTTAGTGAAGGACCGGAACCTGAAGGCGAGATTGTTGTCATGCTGGCATCCAGAATGATCTGGGACAAGGGTATTGGAGAACTTGTCGATGCAACCCGGATACTCAAATCAAGGGGGATTGGTTTTAAAACAGTATTAGTAGGCATCCCTGACAAAGAAAATCCAAATGCTGTCCCATTGAAAATTCTTGAACGCTGGAATAGAGAAAAGATTGTTGAATGGTGGGGATTTAAAAAAAATATGCCGGAGATATTACGTCGATCGCATATTGTTGTGCTTCCATCTTACAGAGAAGGGCTTCCAAAAGGGTTGATCGAAGCTGCATCCTGTGGAAAACCAATTATAGCGGCAGATGTGCCGGGGTGCCGGGAGATTGTCCATGCAGGTAAAAATGGCTGGCTTGTCCCACCCCAGAATAGAGAAATCCTGGCCGATAAGATGGAAGAATTGATCAAGGATTCATGTTTAAGAAAGAAGATGGGGAGATATTCAAGGCAGATGGCGGCTAAATATTTTACAGATAAAATAGTTATAAACAAAACAATGCGATTATATAGAATTGTGCTGAAATGAAAAAAAATTTTAATCAATCAACAACCAGAATAGTATCTGCGGGTTTTAATGAAATACATTGCTTTGATGAGTCTGATGGCAAAAATATTGATCAAAGTGTAGTTGATTCTTTTGGAGAAGAATGGGCAAAGTTTCATGAATTCGATGATATTGAAATAGATCGTTTAGGTAAAATGTATTTTGATATTATTAATGATAAAATGGTTAATAAGAATACCTATGCTATTGATATTGGATGCGGAACGGGTCGCTGGTCAAAATATCTGCTGGATAAGGTGGGTTTTATGGAGGCTGTTGACCCCAGTGATGCTGTTTTTGTTGCAGATAAATTAATTGGGCCTGCAAATAATATCAGGCTGTCAAAAGCTTCAACGGATAATATTCCATTTAATGATGAAACCTTTGATTTTGCTATGAGTGTGGGGGTTTTACACCATATACCAGATACGCAGAAAGCTATGAATGACTGCGTTAAAAAAGTAAAAACAGGTGGGTATTTTTATGTTTATCTATACTATGATCTCGAAAATAAGGGATTTATTTTCAAAACAATATTAAAAATTGTCACTGCAATGCGCAAACTTATCAGTTCATTACCTGCAATAATAAAGAAAATTGTTTGTGATTTTATTGCTGTTTCAGTGTATATGCCGGTAATACTTACAGGCCGTTTATTAATAAACCTTGGGCTTTCTAAAATGGCCAATAAATTACCATTAAATATGTATCAGAATCAGCCATTCTATATTATTCGCAATGATGCACTGGATAGATTTGGAACTTCCCTGGAACAGCGCTTTTCAAGAAGGGAGGTGCAATCTATGATGGAAAATGCAGGTTTAAGTGAAATAATAATTGCAACAACTTTACCCTATTGGCATGCTGTTGGAAAGCGGGAGAAATAGGTTATGAAATGAAAACAATTCTGGTTACAGGTGGGTCCGGGTTTATTGGTCAGGCAGTATGTCAGGCGCTTTCTTTGACATATAGCGTTATTGCCCTGGACAGCCGGCCTTGTTTGACGGATCAAAAAAATTACGTTTCACTATATGTGGATATTGAAGATGAAAATGCACTTACGCATATCTGTAAGACCTATCTGCCTGATGTGGTAATTCATTGTGCCGGCCTTGCCCATCAGAAACTGAGCAATAAAAAATCAGCAGCCTTATATGAGCGTATCAACAGCCTGGCAACGGAAAAAATTGCCAGGGCTGCTGTTGCAGGCAATCTCGGGGTTTATTTTATTTTTCTTTCTTCGATTTCAGTGTATGGAGAAAATCAGAGCGAAAAAGCGATAAAGGAAACAGACAAATGTCTTCCCACAAGTGACTATGCCCAAAGCAAGTTGAATGCTGAAAACCGGTTGAAAAAATTCTATGGGGCAAAGCGCTTGAAAAAGCTTGATATTTTACGTCTTGCCCCTGTCTATGATGCCCAGTGGAGTATGAACCTTGAAAAAAGGGTGTTTAGTCCAAAGAAATTGGCTTATCTGCGATTTGGCTCAGGCAAACAGAAAATGTCTGCCCTTGCCAGAGCAAATTTAGTGGGGTTTATTGATTTTAGAGTGAAACAGGAGATGCGGCTGCCGTTTTATAATATTATAAATGTATGTGACGAGCAGGCCTACTCTTTTAATGAGATTATAGAAATATTTCAGAAAACAAAATATCAACCCGCAAGAATAGTGATTCCCATCCCCTTGTCCCTGGTTAAAATACCAGCCCGCATTTTATCCTTTCTATTAAAAACCAAATCAGTCTGGATTTATTCATTTTACAACAAGCTTGCAAACGATTTAATTTTTGATAATAAAAAAATGTTAGACACGGGTTTTATCCCTCAATCAAATTTATCTTCAATCTTTACAAAATAGCCTGATTATTGGATCTTCGGCACGTAAATCCCATAACCAGGCTTTTTTTATTGTGGACAACGCCCCAGTAATTTTAAATGTGGTCTGAACCCTATTTACTGACCCCAATTTTTTATTGTGTTAATGCGGTAAGCGAAGCATTCAAACTCTGAAGGTCAAAGAGATAATATAAATATTTTTGTTCTCCTGATATCAGGTCATCCTGGATGTCATATACGATTTTAAGGTCAATGAGTCTTTCTTTAAAGGCCTTTAATGCAAGTGACATACGTTCTTTAAGAATTTTGAGCTGTCGGGTCTGAACCTTTATTTTTTTTTCAGCCAATTGTATCCGGCAATAAAGTGTATTGATCTGGTTTGTGATTTTAAGCTCTGCTTGCCTGAGCTGTAGTTTTGTTTTTTTAAATCTCATTTTTGACTGTAGGTAATTTTCTTTGGGATCCAATGGATAAAAAGGATATATAAAAATAATGCCGGCATTATATTCTGTTTCTTCCAGATCGTTTGCCTTGCCGATAGAAGATCCATGACCTTTTTGATTGATATTGACATAGAGATCAACCTGGGGAAGATATTGATTTTTTGCAACGGCCAGCAGCAGTTTTTCTTTTTTAAGGTTTGTTCTTAAAAAGGCCAGCTCTTTGTTGTTATCCATTGCAAGCAGGACCAGATCATCTAATTGTCCTAATGGTTCATTTGTCTGAAACCTGGTGATGACCTTTATCTGATCCTTTATGTTCAGCAGGGTTTTAAGACTTTGTGCGCTGGTTTCAAAGGCAGCTTGTGACGATAATACCTGTTCGTTTGCTTCATTAACTTTAATCTGGGCTGACATAACATCAATTTCAGGTATCATGCCAAGGTTCTGTTTTGATTTTAAATTTGCCAGCAACTGGGTGTTGATATCAAGTATGCCATGGTAGACGTCTATTTCCTTTTGTCTTAATGCTGTCTGGTAAAATGCCGTTTCAACCATTCTGATAAGATTTGTCTGGGACCGGCTTAAAAAATCTTTTTGAATATCACGATTAAACCGGCTTTCTCTGATGGAGGCAAAGGCAGGCCCCACAATGCCGTCTTTTAAAAGATGATGGCTGTAGGACAGAGAGATTCCCGTATAATATTCATCCCTGGATGCGACATCCATGGTGTTCGTAACGGATTCTATGGAAAAACCCGGGCCTAACTTGTAACTTGTAAATTCTGTATGAAAGGGTGAATAATCAAATCGGCCATAATTAACAGATAAAGACAGCGAGCCTCCCAGGGGAATCTTCTGGGAGATACCGGCCATATAGTGTTGATTTTTTGTTGTAAGACCAGAGGTATCCGGATCATCCTCCCTGTGTGTATAGGAAGAATCCAGATTAAGGGAAGGAATATACTCGGCCAGTTTTTTTTTGACTTCAGATTGTTGAATCCCAAGTTCCAGACGGTTTATCCGGATATCAGGATTGTTTTCCAGGGCGAGTTTAAGGGCCTGGGCCAGAGTCAAGGCAAGATTTACCTGTTGATTCGGGTTCCGATTCAAATTCTTATTCAATGCCGGATTCAAGTTTTGATCCAGGTTTTGAGAAAAGCAGTCAATGGGCCACAGAACCGGAATAAGGGCCAGGATCAGTATCCAAAAGGCTTGTGCCATGCGAATATATAAAGGATTTAACATCATAAATGAATATTATCCCGGGTGAGTCTGCCTTTGATTCGAAGCACCCTTTTAAACAGCAAGGTTGCAATACGTTCGTCTTCAACGATGATGGCGGCTTCAGCAGAAAATCCCGGTTTAACCTCATATCGATTTCCAAAAACCATCATATAATAGGGTTTTTCAAGGGTCAGAGTTACTGGGTAATAATTTTCCTGTAAAGCTGAAGGGCCGCTGATCAGCGAATTTAATTTATCCTGTATGCCAATGCCTGATGAAGGCCCTCCTGTTTTGCTGTCAATCCCCGTGGTTAAAACAATGGCATTAAACAGTTTATATTCGCCTTTGGGAAAGGGCTTTATGGCAACCCGGGCCTTTTGCCCGATTTTGACCAGGGGAAAGTCTTTTTCAGAAACCCGGCATTCAACCAGATAGTCGCGGGTTTTGCCGATTTTCAGAACACTTTCGCCCCTTACAACGGCCTTGCCTTCAAGGTGTCTGGTGTCATGGGTCATGATGATTCCGGACAGGGGTGCTAAAACCTTTGTCAGTGTTAGTTTTTTTTTAAGTGCAGCAAGTCTTTTCTCCTCTGTTGACAGGGCTTTCAGGGCAACAGTCAGTTCCTGTTTTAAAATATCCAGCTCTTTTTTGCGGGACAGGACGCTTGATAGAACTGCTTTTTGTTTTTTTATCCTGGCCTTTGCCATGGTAAGTTCGTTTTTGTCATATTTGTTCATTATAAGCGCGAGTTTGCCTTCAGCAAGGGCCAGATCCGTCAGGGACAGTGATTTTTGGTGGGAAAAATTGTCCAGATCCTGCCGGGAGACCAGTTTTAAAGAAAAGGCTTTGGTCATCCTGTCAAAATCAAGATTTGCCTTTTCAACCTGTTGGCGGGCCCGGTCAATGCTGCGTTGCCCAAGGTCGATTTCTTCGGGTTTGGGTCCTGTTTGTATGATCTTGAAGCCGGCTCTGGCTTCGTCCAAACCGGCTTTTGCCTCGGCAATAGCACTTGTGATGTTCTCCTGCCGGATAGACATGGTCTGTTTTATCGTTGCAATATGTTTATCTATTTCAGCTATTTTCTGCAGGCTTGATTGTGTTTCCAGTTTTCTGTCCCTGTCTTCCAGGGTAAAGAGCAAATTCCCTATTTTTATTTTCTCGCCTTCATTTACTGCCATGCTTTTAATCATACCGTCTATTTCAGGTTTGACATCTACCCATGAAGCACAGATAACTTTGCCTTCCCCTTTTGCTGTAATATCCATCCTGAAAAACCAGAATAAAATAAAAATCAGGGTAAACAGCAGGGCCAATAATAATAAAAATATCCGCAAGATATTATCAATAAAGGCAAATTGAAACTTGATTCTCATTTATTCGCCTTGGTTGGGATTTAAAACAGCTATCAGCATATTGGTCTCATCCAGATATTTTTTTGCATGGTTTTGTAAAATAGCAGGAGTCAATTCGTTAATATAGTTTTTATATTCCATCAAATCATTGAGATCCTGGTTCAGCATTACCAAACTTTTCATTGAATGGGACCACCAGCGATTATCCTGCCTGGCTTCCCTTGATTGGTTTAACTGGATTTCTTTTATTTGTGTGATTTTTTCTTCTGACAGACTTGTGTCACGCAAATCTTTAAGGATTGTTTCTAAACCGGAAATCACTTTCTCCACATTTTCAGATGCACAGGTAAAATAAAATGTAATTTGAGAAAACGCAGACGGATTCAAGGAATAAAACCGATACGAAGCATGTCCGGAATATATCAAACCCTGTTTCTCCCTTAACTCTTCTATTATTTTCATATTTAATATGGTTTTAAGAGCAGAAAACTCAATTGATTTTTTTTCAGTGATTGTATGATAATGATTTAATTGGATGAGGATATTGCTCTTATTCTCAATATTTTCATTGAGAGAAAACGAAAATTTGCCCGGCAAAGGCTTACAGTTGAGATCTTTTACCTGTTCTTTAAGCTTATCTGCCGGAAGCTCGGTCAGATATTTTTCAATTAAAGGCAGAATTTCATGCATTTTAAAATTCCCTACAAATTGAAATGTAAAATCCCCTGCATTCAGGAACCGGCTCCGAAGGCCTTTTTTGCAGGAAGCATAATCAAGCTTCTGGATAGATTCTGCCGTAATCGCTTCAGAATAATCATTCTTTGGCCAGGCTGTCTGAGCAATTTTTTGGATAAATTTCCAGGTTGCAGTATCCTGCATTATCTGCATTTTTTGAGCATATTTTTTCTTCTGATCTTCAAATGCTTTTTTTTCAATCCTTGGCTGAGAAAATCCCAGGCTGATCAGTTTAAAAAAAAGTTCCAGGTTTACAGGAGAAAAAGATCCTCTTATACCTTCTTCATAGGTATCCACATAGATGCCGGCCCATACCTTTTTAGACTTCAGCTTCATGTACAATGCAAGTTTTGTGAGAGGCCCGAGCCCTGAATGTTTAAATATAGGGTCTGCCAACAGCGTTAAAGGAGCCAGTTCCGGGTCTAATAATGAAAGCCCTCCGGGACTGTAAGCCTGGAAAAGGATATCATCCTGTTTAAACAGCGTGGGTTTGAGAACAACTCTGGCTCCGTTAGAAAGTTCAAGTATGGTCACATTAATTTTTTCATGATAAATTGTATTTATAATCCTGCCTTTTGTAAGCTTCTGCATAGGCAGTCCTTCTTTAGCTCTTTGCTGAGAATACGGCCCAACCTCCATGGACTTGATTTTTGCCATAAGGTTTCCCGCCTCATTCTTATCTGGAAAAAATTTCAAAGATGCATCATTTCCCAGGCAAACTATTATCCTGTCTGATGGGTCAAGCCGGTTTAATAAAAGGTTAATGTCATAATCCTTAATGGAAGGCAGGTACTTGCAGCAAAGCTTGTTATACGAATGAGGTGAAAACATAATGCTTTTATTCAGTGATTTCAAAATATATTGGTTAGCGAACACTTTTGATTTTTTTGTTTTTTGCTCTATATCGCTTGTTTTAGAATAGTCCAATAGATTTTTTCTGGCTTCTTTTACCTCTGATTCCAAAACCCCGTATCGTTTAAGTCTTTCATATTCCAGGAAAATATCTTTAAAACATTCTGTAAATTGATTGTTTTTTACCTTTGCTTCAAGATAAAAAACCCCGTCGTATTCTGTCAGCCGGTCCTGAAAATATAAAACCCGCTCATAGGAAGAATCTGACAAGCTTTTATCCATAAGACGATTTTTCAAAATGGTCATATATATTTGCTCGATCATGCGGTGACGCAGGTCTCTTTCCGTGAGCAGTTTTCTTGTTTTTATATGCTGGTAAATTCGTATTGAAGATTCTATCAGCTCGGGATCATGAATATTTAAATACTGAAATGAGTTATATCGGGGTATGTCAAAATCATTTAATTCAGATAAATTTTCACTGTTTTTCAGACCGGAAAAACTTGATTTTATTTTGGATTCGATCTCGTCTGCATCAATATCTCCTACAATTACAACAGACATCCGCTCGGGCTGATACCATCTTTTATAGACTGCCTTTAGTTTTTGATGCGAAATGGTTTTAATGATACTCTTTTTTCCTATGGGCAGCCTGTTTAAATAGGATGGCCCATACACCAGAGGCATAATCTGATCCTTTACCCGCTTGGTGACAGATTTTCTTGCCCGTAATTCTTCTAAAATGACATTTCGCTCTTTATTCACTTCCTGTTTTTCAAACCGGATTCCATGGGCCCAGTCTTTTAATAGTAAAAATCCCTTATCAATGATCTCTCTTTGATCCGTGGGTAAAGAAAACCTGTAAACCGTTCTGGTGTGACTGGTAGATGCATTGAGATCTGACCCGAATGTCATGCCGTTCTCTTGAAAAAAATCAAATAATTCTTTTTGACTAAAATGGTCTGTCCCGTTAAAAGCCATATGTTCGATAAAATGAGCCGCACCCTGTTCATCCTCCTCCTCCTGCAATGAACCGACATTGACCCCAAGGCGGAACTCAGTCTTTTTTTCAGGATTTTTATTCACCCGGATAACATATTGCAATCCGTTTTCAAGAACACCGGTTCTTGTTTTTGGGTCATTCACCAGATCCTTATTCAGGTCCTCAGGCCCAAACACCACATGGGACGCACAGGAACTGAGCAACAATAACAAAATAACGAAAATAATGATTCTTTTCATTTTAATCTCCCGGTTGCAATTTATTCTGGCAAAGCCTGTAATAGGCACCCTTGTTTTTAAAAAGCTCGTGATGCTCCCCCTGCTCAGCAATCCTGCCTTTATCAAGAACAATAATAATATCTGCATCCCTTACCATCGATAGCCTGTGCGTCACCATAAAAACAGTGCGGCCTTCAAATACTTTTTTCAGACTAGCCTGAATCAATCTTTCGGTGTTTTGATCCACACTGCTCAATGCTTCATCAAGAATTAATATTGGCCTGTTCAATAAAATTATCCTTGCAAGCGCAATTCTTTGTCTTTCTCCGCCTGATAATGTTTCTCCTTTTTCGCCCACCAGAGTTTCATAGCCATCAGGCAGTTTTGACACAAAATCATGCACATTGGCAGTCATGGCAGCTTTAATGACTTCATTTTGGGAAAATCCTTTTTTCCAACAGGTAATGTTGTTAAAAATAGTGCCGGTAAATATAAATGGTGCCTGCATCATTACCCCGATCTGTGCCCGTAAAAAATCAAGGGACATCTCTTTGATATCAACTCCATCAATTTTGATACACCCTTCACCCGGATCATAAAACCTGGGAATGAGGCTGATAAGCGTGGATTTGCCTGATCCTGTCTGACCAACTACGGCTACTTTTGAACCTGCCGGGATGTTTAAATTAATTTTATTTAATGAAAGCTGATTGGCGGTATTATATCCAAAGCAGACATTTGATAAATTAATATCGCCTTTTATTTTTGTAAGTTTTACAGGATTTGCAGGATTTTCAATTTCAGGTTTAATATCATATATTTCATAGAACCTTTTTGTATAGACAAGGACTTCCTGTATCGGCACTAATAATCCCACCATATCGGTTAAAGGATTGTAAAGATAGCCGATAAAGGTGGTAAAGGCGATCAGCTCGCCCACGGTCATTTCCCCTTTTATGACAAGCGTGGCACCAAACCATGTGTAAAGCATGGTTCCCCCTGCCGTAGCAATCCCTCCCAGCAACCCCTGGATATTGCTGATCACTCTCATTTCCATGTCTTTTTTTCGGAACTTAAGGAGCAGCAATTTTATCCGGTTTAAAATCCGGCTTTCAATATTTAACGCCTGGATTTCCCTGATACCTGTAAAAAATTCATAATTTTTAGCAGAAAGCTCTGCCCTTTTTTCTGCAACAATCCTGGCATATCTCCGGACAATTTTGGATAACACAAAAAATGAAAAAGCCAGCCATGGCAATGTAACCCCGGCTATTAAGGCAAGCTTCCAGTTCATGAAAAAAACAATCATGGGAACGATGCTTAAATACAGCAGATTGGTTATAACCCTGTTCAAAATATCAATAAGTATTCTCCTGGACTGTGCAGCATCCCGGAATCTTGACAGGACTTCAGCTATTTCACGGGAATCAAAAAATGAAAACGACAACCTTTGCATGTGCCTGAAAAATTTAAGCTCAATATCATAGGCCATGGCATGCTGGATATAGGAAATGTAATAGCTTCTGATTGATGAGAACAAAGATCTGAAAACAGTCAGTATAAAAGTGACACCAAGAATAACATAAAGCAGGGAATTGTCCTGCCTTAACATAACATCGTCAATCATTATTTTGGTCAGCCAGGGATAGGGCAAAGACAAAAGCGTCAGGACAAGGCCGGTAATAATAAATACAATGATATTTTTCCAATAGGGTTTGAGCAGAACGGCAAATTTAAGGATGTTCTGATATGCAGAGGTGTCTGTGTGATCTTTCATCGGCTCCCTTATGGGTTCTCTCATCGGCCCCCTCATGGAGGAACAAATCGAAAAAATCGGGGTCTAACCCCAATTTGTTCAAATGATAAATAAAATAATCCCTGTGACTATTGAAGGGATACCACAAATAAACATTACAAAAGTGAAATAATACCCTTTGTTTTCATATTCAAAATCAGGGGTGAAATCAACCTTTCTGGAGCTTTTATACCTGGTATTTCCTAATAGTCCAGCGCCCCCGACTATCCAAAAAGAAATGCCGATAAAAGATATAAAATCCACTAAATTTACCCTGGCAAAATAATTAAAATTCATGCGAAGTATAACAGCGATTACACCTGTTATTAGATTCAAAACAAGAGCCGTTTTAAATATTTTTTTGAATCCTACCCCATAAAAAAACCATAGCCTTTCGGGTCTGTCAGGCGCACCAGGTTTAAATAAAAGGCTTTTTCAAGCTCTGGATAATATGTTTCAACCACCTGCTCCAGGGTCAAACCTGGGCAATGATGTGCCGTATGAAATCGTTCAAGGCCCTGTTCCACTGTTTGTGGGCAGGTAAAAATATCATT
>JAOZRF010000034.1 GCA_029940245.1 Desulfobacula sp. | reverse complement strand
ACAGATCACCTGGGATGATGAAACAAAGGGTGCCCAGTATTCAATAGATGACATTGCCCCGGAATTTGTTGACAAGGCGTTGGAATATCGGGAAAAACTTCTTGAAGAAATATCAGAAGTCAATGATGAGATCATGGAAAAATATCTTTCAGAAGAGGATATTTCCATAGACCAGCTCAATAAAGCCATTCGCACGGCAACTATTTCAAGGCAGATTGTTCCTGTTTTTTGTGGCAGTGCCCTTAAAAATAAGGGGATTCAACCATTGTTAGATGGCATATCCCTATATCTGCCAAGTCCTCAGGATGTTCCGCCCATTAAAGGTGTACACCCGGAAACCGATGAAGAATTGGAATGTTTACCCCAAAAAAATGCCCCGCTGGCAGCCTTGATTTTTAAAGTTTCCATGATCGAAGGAAGAAAGCTTTCTTTTGCCAGGATTTATTCAGGTAAAATCGAATCAGGCTCTGAAGTGTTTAATCCGCTTTTAAATAAAAAAGAAAAATTATCCAGAATTCTGCAAATGCATGCCAATAAAAGGGAACGCTTAAAACAGGCATCTGCAGGAGATATTATCGGTATTGTCGGTCTTAAGGATTCTGGAACCGGTGACACCCTCTGTTCACAGGAGTATCCGGTTTGTCTTGAAAAAATGGAATATGAAGATCCTGTCATTTCCATTGCCATAGAGCCGAAAACCCACGCAGACCAGGAAAAATTAGATGAAGTGATTGAAAAGTTCACAATGGAAGATCCGACCTTAACTGTGAGAAAGGATGAAGAGACGGGCCAGACAATTTTATCCGGCATGGGTGAGCTTCATCTTGAGATTATTATTTCACGGATGCTCAAAGAATTTAAAACCAATGTAAATGTGGGTAAACCCCAAGTCGTATATCGGGAAATCCTTACTGCCAGGACAAAAGGCCATGCTGTTTTTGAAAGAGAGATTTCCGGGAAAGGCCATTTTGCAGATATCAGTATCTGTCTTGAACCCTTAAACCGGGGGGAAGGTATTACATTTGAGTGTAAACCTGGAAATGATAAGATTCCTGAGCAATATATTCCGGCTATTGAAAAGACAATCAGGGAGAGCCTTGAAGGAGGATATCTTAAAGGATATCCCCTTGTGGATCTTGCCATAATTATTGAAAATGGCAGTTTTGATGAACGAAGTTCTGAGCTTGCCTTTTCTGTAGGGGCATCCATGGCATGTAAGAATGCTTTGGAAAATGGTGCGTTGGCGCTTCTAGAACCGATTATGGAAGTCGATATTTTTGTTCCGGATAATTACATGGGCGATGCCATAGCTGATTTAAATTCAAGGGGCGGAAAGGTTGAATCCATCACACCAAAAATGGGCATCCAGGAGATAAAGGCCGTGTGCCCGCTGGCCAGAATGTTCGGATATTCCACAGCACTTCGATCTGTCAGCCAGGGCAGGGGAACCTTTTCCATGCGTTTCTCCCGCTTTGATAAGGCTTAGGTAAAGATTGTTATCTTTTTTTCAATTGATCTGAGAGTTCTTTTTTTAAATTTTTTGTTTTTTCGATTCTGGTTTTATTCTTTAATCTATCCAATGCCTTGTTTAAATGGACAAGGGCTTTTTTATTATCATTGATTTTTGAATAATAGACACCGAGATAATAATGGGAATCCCCGGGATTTTTTTCAAGGGACATAATATTTGCCAGGCGATAATATGCTTCCGGATATAAAGAGGGTTCCTTATCGATTATGGCATTAAATAGATTTTTTGATTCTGGAAGATTTCCTAATTCAAGGTGTGCATTTGCCTGATAAAGTTTTGCCATAAGACCAATGACCGGTTCTAACTCGATTCCTTTAAGGACATTGAGTGCTTTTTGGGGCTCACCTTTCAGCAGATATATTCTACCCATTTCAAGAAGCACCATTGGATCAAAGATGTTAATAGCAAGTGCTTCTTTCATATGATACAGGGCTTTTTCAGGCATTAGTTTTCTGGCATAAATAAGTCCCATTCCATAATGTATGGCTGCAGCGGCATTGTTTGAAGGATTGCTGGAAAGTTGAGTCGTCAACAGGTTAAATGTGGGTTCAATTTTTGCGTAAAGCCCTAAAAGCCGGTATTTTACCATAAGAAACCGGAAGTCTTCAGGACATTTCGCCTTATTTTCAATTGGGACGTAGCCTGAAAGAATGGTTTCAACATGGCCAATTCGTTCCCCTGTTCCAGGATGGGTCTTAACATAATCCGGAATATTTTCTACGCCCTGATAGTCTGAGGCCCTTATTTTTATTAATCCTGATAAAAGTCCTTTTGGGTCAAAACAGCTATTTTTTAAAAACATAATGCCTTTTTCATCGGCTTCTGTTTCATTTTCTCTTGTAAAGGAAAGCATGGCTGTCCGGCCAATGGCCATTGTACCCTGCATCATTGCAGCTCCGGCATCCCCACTTGATTTGCCGGCAATGAGTATGCCTGCCAGCATGCCTGCAAGGCTGCCCAGGGTGATATATTTTGAACGGTCAATGGATTAAGATACATGACGGCTTACTGCATGGGCAATTTCGTGTGCGATGACCCCTGCCAGCTCGTCTATGGAATCAAGGTCGGTAATCAATCCCCTATAGGCAAAAATATTGGCACCAGGACTTGCAAATGCATTAAAAATATCGTCATCCACAATGTAAAATGAAAAGTCAAAGGGCTGGGGCGGCAGAAAAGAGAGGATATGATTGCCGACCCGGGTAAGCATGTGGTTGGCAATTGGGTCATTTAATATCATTTTGCGTTCCTGTACCATTTCCATGAATTTTTTAGCGACCTGTTTTTCTTCAGGAATGGATATGGCAAAGCTATTATTCAAGGAAAATGACAGGAAAAAAAACAGGATAAGACAGGTATAAAAATATTTAAATGGTTTCATGACAATAAATTGAGTTTTGTTTTAAAATTGTATAATTGATCAATTATTGATAAAATTCATTAAAAAATCAATGGTTTTTATCTTTCGCCCCTTTTATAGGGTTCTCCCAGCATAGCAGGTGCATTTAACTTTTTTGGGTCTTTTAAACTGATCAGCAATAGAATTAAAAGTGTTGCAAGATAAGGAAGCATGGCCAGAAAATTGGGTGAGATTCCCAGAGGCTGCAGCAAATATTGTACAACAAAAATACCGCCGAACAAAAATGCCGCCCATATTGCACGGGCAGGGTTCCACAGGGCAAATATGGTCAGGGCTATGGCGATCCAGCCTCTTCCTGCGGTCATTCCCTCTATCCATGATTTTGAATAGGAGATGGAAAGGTGGGCTCCTGCAAGAGCTGAAAAACCGCCTCCAGTGATAACACTTAAATATTTTAGTTTGAATACATTAACCCCCTGGGTTTCAGTGGCTTTCGGGTTTTCTCCCGTTGACCTGATCTGTATTCCAAGACGGGTTTTCTCAAGGAAGAACCAGGCGGCTAAGGCAAGAAATATGGCAATATAGAAAAAAGGTCCCTGGGAGAACAGAATTTTTCCAAGCCAGGGAATATCTGATAAATAGGGAATGACCCAATCTTCCATTTTGATGGAAAGGGGTTTGCCGACATAGGATTTGCCAAGCATACCGGAAAAACCAAGACCCAGCATGGTCATTGCAAGTCCTGACACAACCTGGTTGGCCTGCAGGGTGACAGATGCAAAGGCATGGATGATGGAAAACATCATTCCGGCAGCCAGGGCTGCAAGAACGCCAAGCCATGGGTTGCCCGTTGTCATGGTGACCATAAAAGCGACCACTGCTCCCATTGCCATTACACCTTCAACCCCCAGGTTAAGGATGCCGGATCTTTCACAAATCACTTCACCTGTTGTGGCAAGAAGTAAAGGGGTTCCTGCAACCATAGCTCTTTGAAGTGTTGAAATGATTATATCTTCCATCTATTATATCCTTGATTTAGTGTTTGAACGAAAACTGAAGGGTAATTTTATGGTTTAAAAAATAATCACCCATAATTAAAAATATTAACAAAGTGCCGTTGACTATTTCAACCGTGGCAGCAGGCAGTCCCAGCGAAATTTGTATGGCATCGCCGCCCACCAGTATTCCTGCAAAAAAGATTCCTGAAATAATTGTATAGAGCGGATTTAATTTGGCAAGCCATGCCACAATGATGGCTGTAAATCCATAACCCGAGGAAATTGAAGCAGGATATCCAAGATGGTGATGAATACCTGCCACCTCACCAACTCCGGCAACCCCGGCAAGTCCACCGCTGATGGCCATGAGTATCAGGCTTGTCTTTAGAAAGTTGATTCCGGCATATCTGCCGGCATCCGGGTTCTCACCCACCACCCTTGCTTCATATCCAAATCTTGTTTTATAGATGATCACACCCAGCACAATGGCACAGATAACGGCTAAAATTAATGTGGCATAATGAATCCTTGACCCGGGGATCAGGCCTAAAATAGCAGAATCAGGAAGATTATCCGTTCCGGGAAATCCAAATCGTGTTTTCCCTTTCCAGGGCCCTACAATGAGCAGGGTTAAAATTTCAGCACAGATATAGTTGAGCATCAGCGTGGAGATCACTTCATTAATGGCATATTTGATTTTAAGGATGGCGGGAATGATTCCCCAAAGCCCGCCGCCGATGAAACCGGCCAGAAAAATCAAGGGAACAATGATATAGGATGGCAAAGCCTCTCCAAAAGTCAGCCCCGTCCATGTAGCAAAAACCGCTCCCATTAACATCTGGCCTTCTGCACCGATGTTCCAGAATTTTGCCCTGAAGGCAAGGGTCAGTCCGGCTCCGATAAGGATCAGTGGAATTGCTTTGGTAATGGTTTCCTTAATTCCATAAAAGGAACCAAATGAGCCTGAAAAGATTTCAGAAATTGCATAGAAGGGGTTCACACCTGCAATGAGAAAAATGATACCGATAACCACAAGCGCAGCGAAAAGACTTAAAATGTTGGTCATAAATGATCTTAGCGTTGTTATATTATATCGGTCTGTTGTCTTGATTTTTATCATTTTTGTTTTTCCATTGGATCAATCCTTTTTGAGCCTGCCATCATAAGGCCGATATCTGAAAATTGTTTATCATCGGAATCTAGAACTGCCATGAATTCACCATCAAAAATAACGGCAATCCGGTCACAAAGTTCAAATATTTCTTCCAGGTCTTCAGAAAATAAAAGAATGGCACTTCCTTGTTTTCTGAGTTCCAAAAGATGTTCTCTTAAGAATTCCGTTGCCCCGACATCCAGACCGTATGTGGGGTGGGAGGCCACCAGAAGCTGTGGCTGTTCACTGATTTCTCTTCCCAGGATGAGTTTTTGAATGTTCCCGCCGGAAAGATTTCTGATCTGGTTATTAATGGAATGGGTGGAAACTTTGAATTTTTTAACAATAGTTCTGGTATGATTTTTAATCTGACTATAATTCAGAAAATACCAATTGGAAAATTTTTTTAAGTGATGCTGTTTTAAGATTGCATTATCAAATAAGTAAAGGCCTGGAGCGATTCCAAACCGGATTCTTTCTTCCGGCACATGGGAAACACCGTTGTCATAAATGTGCCTGGGACTTTTATTGGTGATATCCTTGCCGTTCATTTTGACCTTGCCCGAAAAAATGGGCCTGATACCGGTTATGGCTTCTGCAAGCTCGCGCTGTCCATTGCCGGAAACCCCTGCAATACCAAATATTTCATTCTCAAAAAGTTCAAAAGAAATATTTTTTACAACCCGGCGACCCTTGTCTCCAATGACCTTGATATTTTCAACAGCCAGGGTTTTTTTGCCTTTTGTCAGTTTTTCCCGGGTTGTATTAAAGACAACATCCCTGCCTACCATCATCCTGGCAAGGGAATTTTTATCGGTATTTTTTGTGTCGGCACTTCCCACAATTTTTCCCTTTTGGAGTACCATGACCCGATCACAGATGTCCATGATTTCATCCAGTTTGTGGGAAATGAAAATGATCATGTGGCCTTTGGCCTTCATCTCTCTTAATATGAAAATCAGTTCTTTGATTTCCCGGGGTGTCAGAACAGACGTGGGTTCATCAAGGATAAGAAGATCAGCACCGTTTAAAAGCGCTTTTATGATTTCCACTCGCTGCTGTTCCCCGGCTGAGAGCTGCCAGACCTTTTTTGTAAGATCAATATGAAAATCAAAATTTTTGGAAAATTGTTCAACCTTATTCTTGATTTTGGCGTTAGGAAAGAAAAAGGGCGTATCTTTATAGGCCAGTGCAATATTTTCAATCACAGAATGATTCTGCACGAGCATAAAGTGCTGATGAACCATTCCAATGCCATGGGTGATGGATTCAACAGGATTGTTGATCCGGATGGTTTTATCATTAATTTTAATTTGCCCTGAATCGGGCTGGTACAGGCCATACAGGATATTCATCAGGGTTGTTTTCCCGGCCCCGTTTTCACCTAAAAGTCCCAGGATTTCACCGGATTCAATAAAGAGATTTATATCCTGGTTGGCAGGGATACCATGAAATGATTTTGAGATGGATCTCATTTCAAGGCGTTGTATTTTTTTCATAATGCCCTTTGGAAAAAACCGGCTGATAAAAAAGCCGGGAAAGCGTATCCCGGCTTTTTTATTGAATTGTAATTTGGTTAATTAGGGATGGCGCCTTCAACATTATCCACATAATACATGATGCCAAGAAGATCGCCTTTTGATGCTTTTTCTCCAGCCTTAATTTTCAGGGTTCCTTTATTATCGCTGATAGGCCCTGTAAAGGGATCAAATATATCCACGCCCTGTTTCATCTGTTCGTATCGTTTTACAACAAGGTCATAAGCAGAGATTTTACCGGAGTCCTTTGTATCAAGCATGGCTTCTTTTAAAGCCTTTACAAACTTGGGATTGATCATGTCGGTTTCACTACCGCCAAGGATGGCTGCTTTTTCTCTGGCAAGCCACCAGAGATCTTTATTGTTCCAGGTTTTATTATGAATGCTTTCAAGGATCTCGGCATACATGCCGCCCCAGTTCATGAGCTGTCCTGAAACAACAGAATCAACCCCATAGGGCTGCATGGGAGAATAATGACTGAAGGTATAAATCTGTTTGCCTTTTTCCGAATGGCTCTGGCCGACTTCAACGACGGCAGGAGTATCTTCGGTAAAAGCAAGGGCATCACACCCTTCTGCAATCAAAGCTTCAGCAGCTTCTTTTGCTTTATCCGGTCCATACCAGGCATAAATCCATTTTACATTGAGTTTGGCCGCAGGATTTGCAGCTTTGATACCCAGGGCAAAGGCATCAATATGGCGAACCAGTTCTGGAATCGGGAAAGCTGCCACATAACCGATTTTATTGGTCTTGGTCAATGCCCCTGCCATAATTCCGTTCAGGTAATACATCTGGTAAAGATCACCAAAATAAGTTCCCACGTTAGCAGATCGCTTGAATCCTGAACAATGCATGAAAAGCTTATCAGGATATCGGGTGCCGGCTGCAATGGTCTCTTCCATATACCCAAAACTTGTGGTAAAAACCACATCGCATTTTTGCTGTTGAATCAGTCGATCAATGATTCTTGCACTGTCTGATTCTCCAACAGATTCTACAAAAATTGTTTCAAGCCAGGGAAATTTTTTTTCTGCATATTGTCGCCCCAGATCATGGGCATGGGACCATCCATAATCACCAACAGGTCCGACATAGATAAAGCCGGCCTTGAGTTTTTTGTCGCCGGCAAATGCATCGGCGGAAAATCCGAGACAAAATATAGAACATAATAATACCAGTACCATCCATTTTTTCATTCCTGTTTACTCCTTTGTTAAGGTAATTAAAATTTTAAGGATAATACGATATTTAAATGTTTACAGTCAACAATTAGATTCTATAAAAATAATAACAAGGGGGCGGATTTTAAATCTGACCCCCAATCCTAATAAAACCAAATCCAAGCTGTAAAGCAGCAGTTTTTTATCGACACAGCTTTTAAAATATGCTTGAATGAATTTATTTTTTAAATATATGGCTAATATTACGGGGTAATAATGAGCAATATCAAAGAAATTTTAAAGGAATCATCTGTCTTCATCTGTCTTGGAGAAGATGAAAGGGTGAGTCTTGCACAGCTTTTTGAGAAAAGAGAAATACAGGCTGGAGACATCCTTGCAACGGCTGAAGATGCTGCGCAATATTTTTTTTTATTAAACAATGGTACTGTTTTACTTGCCATGGATGAAGGCAAATCCGTTGTTCTAAACAAGGCCGGAGATTTTATCGGGTTTGAGCTTTTATCTGCCAAAGGGGTATATAGAACAACATTAACAGTCCTGGAATCAGGAAGTGTGTTTGCCGTACCAACCCAGGATTTTTTAGCTTTTATCCAGAAAGAATCTGTTGCTGCTACTGCTATTATGACAGCCTGGCAGGGATATCTTGATAAAACAGCATCATTTGCAAAAAACATAGAAGACATCAGTCTTCCTTACAATTTTTAAGGGAGGTAGGACACGTGTATGGATTAGAAGCAATTAATGCCAGTAATGGGTGGGCGATTTCCGTTGTCGGTGTAACCATCGTATTTACAGGCCTTGTCATGCTTTCCATAGTGATCGCGCAACTTTATAAGGTATTGGCTTTGTGGGAAAATCCTTCAAAAATTAAAGCACTTTTTAAAAAAAAACAGCCTGAAAAACCCCGGGAAGAACAAATCTCCAACCGGGTTGTTTTCGCTGAAAGCCAAAAAGAAGTTGTAAAACAATTTGCTCTTCTTGTGAGGACCATGACAGATCATTTTTCATTGCCACGGCTTCTTCAGCTTGCCCTGATCAGTGATTTAAAAGACCCTTATTTGAATTTGAATAATCTTTTCAAAACAAAGATAATCGTCCCGGATGGCTCAGGATTTTTTACATGGGACAAAGATATGTTTGATAAACTCGTCTCTTAATGGACCAGGATCTAAAAAATGACAAACAAGAGGAAATAAAATGGATTCGTTATTTATAGAATTTTTTCACAACACAGGGTTTTATCTGTGGGATTATCGTTATCTTCTTATGATCTGTGTCGGGTTGGGGTTTATTTATCTTGGAATAGCAAAAGATTATGAACCTCTGCTTCTGGTGCCCATTGGTTTTGGTATGCTCGTTGGAAATATTCCCATATTTAAGGGACTGGGCCTGGGAATTTATGAAACCAATTCAGTTCTTCATTATTTATATTTTGGTGTTACCCAGGGTATTTATCCGCCCCTTATTTTTTTGGGAATCGGGGCCATGACAGATTTTTCAACCCTTTTGGCAAGGCCGGTGCTAATGCTTTTAGGAGCTGCCGCCCAGACCGGTATTTTTATAACATTCCTTGGAGCATTGGCCCTGGGATTTGCCCCCAACGAAGCTGCTTCCATTGGAATTATCGGTGGGGCTGATGGTCCGACGGCTATTTTTCTTACGGCAAAATTAGCACCAGATTTGATCGGTCCCATTGCCGTGGCAGCCTATTCCTACATGGCTTTGGTTCCTGTTATTCAGCCGCCGATCATGAGGCTTTTAACAACCCGAAAAGAACGTCTGATTAGAATGGAAGAACCCAGAGAGATCACAAAAAGAGAAAAAATAATTTTTCCGATTGTTGCTTTTCTTCTCTGCTGTTTTCTGGCCCCCGCTGCCTTGCCCCTGCTTGGAATGCTCTGCTTTGGAAATCTTTTAAAAGAGGCTGTCGTTACTGAAAGACTTGCCCAGACAGCCAGAAATTCAGTCATTGATACAGCCACCATACTATTGGGTCTTACTGTTGGTGCAAGTACCCAGGGAGATGTCTTCCTTACCCCAAGTTCTGTTGGTATTTTTGCTCTTGGAGCAGTCTCTTTTGGTATTGCTACAGCATCAGGTGTTATTTTTGCTAAAATCATGAATCTGTTTTTAAAATCAAAAATCAATCCCTTGTTAGGTGCTGCCGGTGTGTCTGCTGTGCCGGATTCAGCCCGGGTTGTCCAGGTTGTCGGCCAGAAGGAAGACCCTACTAATTTTTTACTCATGCATGCCATGGCACCCAATGTATCCGGTGTTATCGGATCAGCCATTGCTGCTGGTGTATTATGGAGTTTGATGGCTAAAATTTAATTATCGTTCTAATGGGTGGATAGTGTGCCGCAAAAGCAAAGAGAAATTATTATATCAAAAGAAAATGCTGTTTTCTGGATGGATAAAAATGGTGTCTGGAATAATGAACACGGGAAATTTGAACACCCCAGAATCATAAAATATTTTAATGCTTCCATCAAAAAAGATGCAAAAGGGTATTATGTACATCAGGAAACAGCTGAATGCAAAGAAAAAGTATATTTTCGCTATGAAGACACAGCACTTTTTGTTTTTGATATACACGTGAATGAAGATATCGTCCTCATATTAAATACCAGTGACACCATCCCTTGTGACCCAACACAACTATTTTCCAGGGATGACAACCTTTACATTCAAACTGCTGAACACCGGATTAAATTTAATGACAGGGCTCTTTTAAAAATTTCAAAATTTATGGAAGAAAAAGATGGGCAATTGGTTTTTACATTAAATGGCAAGACTTATCCTGTTTAATGATTTATTCAACTTTTGATCTTAAGTTCTTGCAGAAAAAGTCTTTATTTTTTATATGAAAGTGTTTTTAATTTGACCAGGTTATATTCTCTTGTTCCAAGGCCTATTTTCCGGGCATAGTCAAGCTGATGTTCCCAGTCAACAGAAGGGTAAAGCCCTCTGAATTTGTCTTGGCCGGCAGCCAGATTTGTTTGAAGAACCGTGCCGGGCAACCCTTTCTGCTGATTGACAAGATCCGCACTGGCCTGGTCAATGGCAACGGGATCTGTGGCGGCAAGAATGCCGACATTGTTGACAATGGGGGATTCACTATAAGACAGACAATCGCATTTAGGTGAAATGTCTGTAATAAAGTTGATAAAAAAAGCTTTTTTTTCTTTATTTTTCAAAACCCCAAGATTGTATTCCATCATTTTTTCTAGGAAAACAGGAATTGTCTGGTTCCAGTTGATATTTACAGACTGGGTGGGACACCTGATAATGCATTCACCACAACCAATGCATTTATTTTTATCAATATAGGCTTTTTTTTCTTCAAGAGAAATGGCTCCGGCAGGACAGTGTTTTTCACATTCAGCGCATCCGATACAGGTTTTTCGTTTTATTTTGGGGCTGACATTGGAATGCATGTCAAGTTTTCCCCTTCTGGAGGCACATCCCATGCCTATGTTTTTCAGTGTTCCACCAAACCCTGTAAGCTCATGGCCCTTAAAATGAGCCACGGAAATCAGTGTATCGGCATTGATAATTTCAGAACCAATATAGACATGTTGGCAGTTTTTCTGGTCAATGCTTATTTTTGTTTCACTCTTTCCCATAAGCCCATCAGCAATAATAATGGGTGTGCTATCCATTGAGGAATAAGAGAATCCGTTTTCAATGGCCGTGTGAATATGCGCGACGGAATTTGATCTTGTGCCCACATAGAGGGTATTGGCATCGGTGAGAAATGGGCGGGCTTTATATTCTTTTATGGTCTGGATGATTTTTCTTATAAATACCGGACGGATATAGGCGGTATTGCCCTGTTCGCCAAAATGGATCTTTACTGCGGTCAGATCGTTTTTTGTTAAGATGTTTTCAATCCCTGCTGTTTTAACAAGTCTTGAAAGTTTTTGGGGAAGGTTTTCTCTTGAGTTAACCTCTAAATCCATGAAAAATACATCAGCGATCATTTTTTTCTCCTTACCTGTCAATATTGTTTTCAATATATAAAATATTAAAATACGTTAAACTGTGGAGAATTACAATATCCAATAAAAGATAAGCTTTCCACTCAAATCCGGCAACTCCGAAAGTTGAGTTATTTATTATTTATTGTTCTTGTTATTCCATAATAAATTAATACAAATCCTACAATACAGTTTAAAATTTGCACTATTAAATTCGGTATGTTTGATTTTAATAAAGACAATATCATCATGCTAAATGATAAAAAAAGAAATGTAGATAAGCCCGTACCTATCCCAAATATAACCAACTGTTTTTTTTTATAATTTTTTTCAATTGCTTTTGCAGAAAATACGCTAGTCCAAAAGACTATGGTCAACGGGCTTGAACCAGTTAATACAAAACAGCTTGTAAAACTATTAATGGGTGTCCATGCGATCGCTCTGACTTGTTCTGGGTTATTGATAAATACCAGCCCTTTATATAAAATCATCAATCCAAATAGAATTAATATTATCGAACTTGCGATTCCAAATATTTTTTTTATTCTGTTTTTTTGAAGTAATTTACCAATCCCGATTAATGATAAGACAATATAAATATAATCGACCATTGTTACGGCCAGAATGCCGGACAAACTGTTGATATAATTGCTGTCCACGGTAATTCCAAAAATATAAAAAAACACGGGACCTAAGGCTAATTGAAGAAATAAACCGGTTAACATTCCATTGAGCAGTGTGGTCATTTAATACCTCATAAGAATTATATTTGTATACCCTGACATTGCAATGTTGGGGTATGGTTAAGTGTCCTCTCCATGCTATAATTATGACTCAACTTTCGGAGTTGGCAAATTTGAGTGGGGTCAGGCTTGCATTATTGCATTTTTGATGTAGATTTATTGATAAAAACACAATAAAACAAGCCTGAC
>JAOZRF010000389.1 GCA_029940245.1 Desulfobacula sp. | reverse complement strand
ATGAAAAACTGCGAATGGAAATTTATCAGCGAAAAGAAATTATTTCTAAGATAAAATTGGCTGGAAAAGAATTTGAACGGGATAAAGTCCTGTCCAGGATCCGGGAGATCAAATCTGACTATCAGGCGCTTAAGGATATTTTTGAAGACCCTCAAAAATCCAGTTTCTTTGCTGTATTCAACCAGGATGTGCTGTCTGTGGCTGAAACCAGACGTATTCTTGCCCAGCTCAATTCCTTGAACATTGAGGTAAAGGGACTGATCTGCAATGACCGGATGCAGGAGGGACCAAAAGAAAAAAATATTGAAACTGAATTTTTAACCATTCCCATACAGCAAATTCCTTTTTCATCTTCTTCTTTAATCGGGATATCGGCATTAAAGCATCACATCCATTCATACAATTTAGCATTTGATGAGATTTTAAATATCTATCCCTAACTCCCTTAGATTTTTTATGTGATTGTCCTGGCTGAAAATATCCAGATGGTGAGGCTGGGCAGGAAGTTGGGATTTTCAGTAAACCGCCATCCAGATTCCGGAGAATATGACTTGACTATTGATTTGAAAAATATGCATATTGATTAGAACAAATTGAAATTTATTTTGCGGGGTTAAGATAAACCATTTATTTTTTGACAAGCGGGACCATGAACTGATCAGGATTGTTAATTCTGTTTATGATGCAGACAATACCCTTTGCTATACCCGAAAACTGTATTATCCTTTTTTCCATCCCCTTGGGATCAAAGAACTGGCAGAATCTAAGGGACTTCGTATGGCTTATGCCTTTGTCCATCTTCTGGAATCAATGGAAAGGGGAGAAATAGAAAATCGTGTGCAGGCACTTCAGGGATTAAATGATGAAATTCTGAATACCGTCAATAGTACCATGCCGAAAAATACAGCCAGGATTCTTCTCCAAATCATGAAGGAGCTTGTCAGGGCAAAGGGTAATTATCCACTTCAGCTTCAACTGGCCCATAATTTTCGTATGGCAGCTTTTGGCAAGCCCAGGGTGGTCAGGAAACTGCTTCAATACTATCATCTTCTGGAAATGCCGGAAGACTGGAATCAGATCACCTTTGACGATCATGTTCATGATGCCAATACTACGGGTCGAAAATCTCCCACACATCTTATCATGGACGCATGGATAAAGGGAATCCGCCGATTGAGGGTGATCTATTATCATTATATTGAACCCAGATTTGCAGCAGAACTTATCGAGGCTGCCAGGATCATGGAAATAGATCTTCGAATCGGCATTGAATTCTGGGCAAGATACCGGGATCGATACATATCATTCATCTGGGTAGCACGAGGGCTTCCCGATGTTGAGGCCTTCCTGTGTTTTCTTGCTGAACCCCATGTGGTCAAATGTATGGAGCAGGGCAAGGCTGTATTAAAGTTTCAGGAAAAATATGTTTTACGCCTGTTGGATGATTTCAATAAGCGACATTGTGATGAAATCTGCCGGAATCTGGATATTGATATGCCAAGGCTGGGTTCCGGGGAATTTTTACGGTTTGTTTCCCCGGGACTCCCATCAATCAACCATCTTGGGGAATATATCCATTTTCTGGCTGTCAGAGCAATGAAAGTGCGCATTGATGAGTTGAATCAGACATTCAGTCAGTCTGATGCCAAGGAACAACTGAGAATAAAAAATCTGGTAGAAAAAATGGACCGTTTCAGTGCCCAGAACATCATTGATGATTATTTATCCCCTTCCCAACATCCTGACATACCCGATCCATTTGCTATCAGCAATGATATTGATATCCCTGACAGACTCAAATTGTGTGTCAAAGAGCTTCTTGAAAAGATGGAGCTGCTTCATCATGATTTTAGAATTACGCTTAAAATAAGTAACCTGAAACCAGAAGATGTTCTTGAGATTCTTTATGAAGGAAATGGTCTGATTACCCGGATTGAGATCATCAATTTAAAAGATTTTATTGTTGGAAAAACAGATCATATTTTTTCAGTCAATGTGCTTCAAAAAGCCATTAATGAGGGCAGTTTATTAAAATTAAAGCGGGTGGTCCGGCAAATTATTCAAAGCGTGGACAAGGCCGGATATATGGACAAGGACGATCGAATGGAGAAACTTTTGAATATCCTCCATGATATTGATGCCCTGAAAAACATGTACACAGTAAGACCACTCAAATCCAGGATAGGAACCGATTCAACGGGAAAGTCACACCAGGTATATGGAATGGGGTTTGGTATTGTCAACACCCTGTCTTTCAGGGCCATAAATGAAATCCGAAAAAATATTGATGACAAGATGATCCTTCCGGCAAATATCAATGTGAGCCAGAGGATGACGTCATTTCCAATAAATGAGATCAAACAGGTTTCCAAATGGATGATGAATGCGTTAAGATGGTTGCCTGGTCTTGATCAAATCATGCCAGTTAAAAAGAGGGAATGGATTTTCAACTCTTTTTCCCTGGATATGAAAAAAAAAGGCAATATTGTTACTCTGGGTGGAATCCAAAAGGAAAGCAGTAACGGCCTGGAGCTTGAGTTGCCTGATACAAAAAAAACCAATATAGAAAAATCATGGAAAAATCTCAATACAAGACTGAAAAATTATCTTAAAGTCTTCATGGGGTTTATTCCTGCATTTATATGTTTTGTTCTTACCAAAGACTGGTGGTTTCTGGCTTACTTTGGTGCATTTATCTGGTTTGGTATTACCGGGTTCAGGGTTATTTTACAGTCTGTTCTCGGGGGAGGAGGAATCAAGCGGTCCTCCCTGCTCAAATGGAATGATTATGTCAGTTGGGAAAGACTGACGGACTCTTTGCTGTATACAGGGTTTTCAGTACCACTTTTAGATTATGTGATTAAAACTGTTCTTCTCGATAGGATGTTTGGAATAAACATTACATCCAGTCCGATTGTACTTTATTCTGTCATGGCACTTGCCAATGGGATTTATCTGTCTTCTCACAATGCTTTTCGCGGGTTTCCCAAAGGGGTCATAGCGGGTAATTTTTTCAGGAGTATCCTCTCCATTCCCGTTGCCATCATTTTCAATAGTTTAATTGGCGGAATTTTAATGTTTTTTAACATCCCTGCTGTTGAAGTTGTTCTTCAAAAATGGGCTGCCATTATTTCAAAAGCAGCTTCTGATACAGTGGCAGGCGTCATAGAGGGAACAGCAGACCGGATCAGGAACATGAAGCTTCGGAAACGGGATATCAAAAAGAAATTTTCAGACCTGTTTGAAACCTATTCCAGGCTGGAATTTCTTTTTCCTGAAACCGAAGAACTCAAGATCCTTGACAATCCGGAAGTCTTGTTTAATAGCAGGAATTCCGAAGTCAAGGACCTTGCTGTAATGATCATTATCAATTCCCTTGACCTGTT
>JAOZRF010000388.1 GCA_029940245.1 Desulfobacula sp. | reverse complement strand
CACTATATGATTATGAATTTGTGAGCAGTGTTCAAAAAGGCAATATTATCGGCACCCAGTTTCATCCGGAAAAAAGTGGAAGCAGCGGCATCAAACTGCTTGAAAATTTTATTTATCAAAAGGATCTGAAATCCCGACACAAAGTTGACATCAAAGGAAAAGGGTTTTCAAAAAGAATTGTTGCCTGCCTGGATGTCAGGGCCAATGATAATGGCGATCTTGTTGTGACCAAAGGGGATCAGTATGATGTCAGGGAAAAAGGAGATGTCAGGAATCTGGGAAAACCAGTAGACCTTGCCCGGCGGTATTATAAAGAGGGCGCGGATGAAATCACGTTTTTAAATATCACAGGATTCAGGGATTTTCCTTTAAAAGACATGCCCATGCTTTCCGTTCTTGAAAAAACCAGTAAAAATGTTTTTGTACCGCTGACCATTGGCGGGGGGATCAGGGATTATACGGACAGCAATGGAAAATCATATACAGCCCTTGATGTGGCCTTCCAATATTTCAGGTCTGGTGCTGATAAAATATCCATTGGCAGTGATGCTGTATATATTGCCGAAGAATATCTGAAAACAAAAAAAAAATCCGGAAAAACTTCCATTGAACAGATATCTAAAATATATGGAAATCAGGCTGTGGTGATTTCCATTGATCCTAAAAGAGTCTATGTTCATTTCCCTGATGAGGCAAAAAAACACCATGTGATTAAAACCGATTTTCCCGGGCCCGACAATGAAACATACTGCTGGTATCAGTGTACGGTTCAGGGCGGCAGGGCCACAAGAGATCTTGATGCCGTTGCACTGGCCCGTGTCTGCCAGGATCTTGGAGCCGGGGAAATTCTTCTCAATTGCATTGATAAAGACGGGACAAACTCAGGATTTGATCTTGAATTGATCAATGCCGTAAAAAATGCTGTTTCCATCCCTGTAATTGCTTCGAGCGGTGCAGGATGCAGGGAACATTTTGCCCGGGTTTTTGAAAAAACTTCTGCTGAAGCCGCTCTGGCCGCGGGTATTTTTCACAGGAAAGAAGTGCCGATTCAGGCTGTGAAAGCGTATCTTGCCAGCCGGAATATAGAAATAAGAGCTTTGGAATAAGGTTTGTCTTGTAAGCATTTCCACAGGACAGAGAGTTGAGATATGAAAATTATTAATAATAGCCTTCAGAAAGAGAATATGGTCTGTATAAACAATGAATTAATGCAGTATTTCAGGAACTGGTTCTATAGATATATAGAGACGTTCAACAGTTCAGAAAAAAATATCAGGGAAAATATTCTGCTCAAAAAAATGCATACAGACCGGGTATGTGAAGAAATTCTACAGATTGGTCGGAAGCTCGATCTAAAGGAGGATGCGCTGAGATTTTCGGAATTAACTGCTCTTTTTCACGATATTGGGCGATTTGAACAATATGCCGGATATAAAACATTTGCAGATTACAAATCCGAGAATCATGCCGAGCTGGGGGTGAAAATTTTAAAAAAGAGCGGAGTGCTCAATTGTCTGAATGATTCGTCAAGAGACCTTGTTTACCGAATTGTATCTTACCATAATCGTGCCTGTCTTCCCGAGCGGGAAACAGACAGATGCCTGTTTTATACAAAATTGCTGCGGGATGCGGACAAGCTTGACATCTGGAAAGTCTTGACGGATTATTATCTTCGCAAGGATGGTGTTTTAAACAGTGCAATTGAACTTGAGCTTCCAGACACACCGGAAATATCAGATAAAGTTTATGAAGCTGTAATAAACAAAAGGATTGTTGATGCACATCATGTCCGGAATTTGAATGATTTCAAGGTGCTTCAGATTGGATGGGTCTTTGATGTCAATTTCAAGCCGGCCATGGATGCGCTCATCTACCGCAACTATATCGAGATAATTTGCAGCGTTATCCCGGCCTCAGAAAAGTTAAAAAAAATCAAAGAGGTTGTGAACCGCTATGTTGAAAAACAGGCATATTAAAATTACAGATTTTTATAAAAAATAGGGTGCGGAATGTGAGTTAACTTATCTGAATCAATTAATTCAAAGCTGCTTTTACCGGCTCCCTTGGGTTTTTTTCTGTATTATCCATATTTAATTTCCTTTGGATTGATTTTGTTTATATGAAATTTATTTACTTTGTACCACAATATATATTATTGTAATTTTTATTTAAATTTACCACAATATCAAGAGCATTCTGGTGGTTTACTGGTTTGGGGAGTGTGCAGACTAAAATAATTCAGGATTCCGTTTTGAGAAAATAAGGAATACAAATGGGAAAGAGACTCTGCGACCATTAATTATTACACTTTAATATCTGCTCTAAAAAATCCCTGATCTGCTGTATAGGAGGAAACAAGAATGATCAGAAAAAAAGAAAAGAGATTACATGAACAAAGGGAAAATAAATTTTTTGTTTGGATGATAATTGCCCTTATCCTGCTTTCTCTGGTAATCACCATGCAGTTCTTTATGGGTTGCAAACCCGGTGAATCTCCAAAGACCCTTGAAAAAGTAAAGCTCGGGTTTTCAAAATCGTTTATGTCAATTCCGGTGTACATTGCAAAGGAACAAGGCTATTTTTCTGAAGAAGGTCTTGATGTGGCTTTAACCGGATATGGCAGTGGCAAGTTAGCCACTAAGGGTTTGTTTGCCGGAGAAGTTGATATATCCACGGTTGCAGATATGCCGGTTGTATTTAATAGTTTCAAAAGACAGGATTTTTGTATCTTTTCTACATTTACCTACTCATATTCGCTTGTCAAAATAATCGGACGTAAAGATAGAGGCATTAAAACGGGGCAGGATTTAAAAGGGAAAAAAATAGGAGTAAATATAGGAACATCCAGCCATTTTTTCCTGGGGGTATTTTTAATTCATAACAGGTTATCAATTTCCGATGTAGAACTTGTTAATATTAAAACTGTTGATATGCCGGCGGCTCTGAAAAATAATGAGGTGGATGCTGTTTCTGTCTGGCAGCCATACAGTCAAGAAACCCATCGCCTGCTGCAGGACAATGCTATAGAATTGCCAGACTCGGAAATATACAGGACAACTTTTAATTTTGCTGCACATAAAAGTTTTGCTAAAGAGAATCCTGAAATTTTAAGAAAACTCCTCAGTGCAATTGATAGAGCTGCCGGGTTCATTGAAGATAATAAAGAAAAATCGCAAGATCTGATAGCTAAAAACTTTAATTTTGATAAAGAGATTGTACGTACAGCCTGGAATGATTTTGGTTTTAATATTTCCCTGGATCAAGCCTTATTGGTATCCTGGGACGAGATTGCACGATGGGCAATTGAAAACAAATTCGCAAACAGCAAAAAAATTCCTAATTATCTTGATTTTATTTGTCTGGATGCCCTGAGGGCGGTTAAACCTGA
>JAOZRF010000033.1 GCA_029940245.1 Desulfobacula sp. | reverse complement strand
GTTCAAATACCCCATACCTGGCCTGGATTCTGGGAAAAATTTTATTTTAAACCGGGCAACCTGGGATTTCCCGTGTTTGAAACCCAATATGCAAAAATCGGTATTTATATCTGTTATGATCGCCACTTTCCGGAATGCGCACGCATTCTGGCCTTGAACGGGGCACAGATTCTATTTAACCCTTCTGCAACAACAACGGGAAAATCCCAATATCTATGGGAACTTGAACAACCGGCACAAGCAGTTGCCAACGGGGTATTCATTGGAGCAAACAACCGGGTTGGACTGGAAAAACCATGGGAATTCGGGGAATTTTATGGATCCAGCTATTTTGTCGATCCCAAGGGACAGATTATTGTCAAGGGAAGTGCTGATAAAGATGAAATCGTAGTTGCAGATCTGGACCTTGAAATGATTCGTGAAGTCAGAGATGGCTGGCAGTTTTTCAGAGATAGAAGACCTGAAATGTATGGAGATATTTGCAAACATCTTCCATAATTTGCGGCCATCCTCTAAGGATCAACTGCCAACGAGAAGTGAATATTAATTTCATTATTTAAGAAAGGAGATTGTATGAGCGCTCAAGAAGAGAATGGAGCAAAAAAGGGATGGATTTTGTATCCCATCGGCAGCAAGCCCAAATGGCCCCTGGCAATATTGCTTGGTCTTCAGCAGTACTTGACCATGTTCGGGGCAACGGTATTAATTCCTTTTATTATCGGCGGTGCCATCGGCATGCCGCCGGATAAACTGGCATTACTGATTTCAACCATGTTTTTTGCGTCAGGTATCTGTACTTTAATTCAGCAATCTCCTCTTGGAAACCGGCTTCCCATAATCCAGGGCGGAACTTTTTCATTTTTAGGGCCTGCATTTGCCATCATCGGTATGGTTGCAGGGAAAAAACTGACTGGCGTTGATGTCTGGCAGATTCAAATGCAGGAACTGGCCGCGGCAGTTATGGTGGCCTCTCTTGTGGAAATAATCCTTGGGTATACCGGAGTTCTTGGCAAAATTAAAAATATTGTCAGCCCAATTGTTATCGGGCCGACAATCGCCATGATCGGTCTTGCGCTTTTTTCAATAGGCGCGCCCTGGATGGCCACCAACTGGATTATATCCTTGATCACCCTTATTGCTCTTATTTTGTATTCACAGGTTTTTTCTTTAAAATCCAAAGTGTTTATGATGTTTCCCGTTCTTCTGGCAATTTTAACCGGCTGGCTGGCAGCCTGGATCGGTACCATGACCGGTATGATTGATCCTAGTAATGCCGCGTACTTAAAACCCGATCTTGTTGCGGCTGCTCCCTGGTTCAGCTTTGCACCCATGATGCCGTTTAAGTGGGGATTTCCTGATTTCAGCAGTGCAACCCTGTGGGCCGGCGTATTTGGAATGCTGGCAGGATATTTAGCATCAATGGTGGAATCCATTGGTGATTATTATGCCTGTGCCAGAATCTCAGAAGCACCTGTACCTACAGAGAGAATGATATCAAGGGGTCTGGGAGCAGAAGGGATTGGATGCCTCGTTGCCGGTATTCTCCAGACAGGTAATGGAACCACCTCTTATTCTGAAAACATTGGGTCTATTGGACTTACAAGGGTTGCAAGCCGCAGGGTAATTATTGCCGGTGCCATTTTAATGCTGATTATTCCCATTTGTGGAAAATTTGGAGCCAGCCTTGCAACATTGCCAAAACCCGTTGTGGGCGCCATGTTTGTCGGTCTTTTCGGAATGATTGCATCCGTGGGCTTATCCAATCTTCAACTCGTAAATCTGAACAACTCCCGGAACCTGTTTATCATCGGGCTTGCATTCTTTTGCGGATTAAGTTTTCCCTATCATTTCAATCCAATGCTGTCAGCTGCTGCAGTACCCATTGCCTGGGGAACGGCAGGAACCTTTGTCAACGTCCTGGGTAATATTTTCCAGGCTCTTCTGACAACGGGGATGTTTGTTACGGCAATCATTGCGATAATTCTGGACAATTTTTTACCCGGTGCCACAAAAGCGGAAAGAGGTCTTGAGGCATGGGAAAAAGATGCAACGGAAGAAGCGTGGATTGCAGCGGAAAAAGAATGGGCCAGCATGAAAGAAGGTCAGACAAGAATTGTATAAGTTGACCAACTATTTGTAAACCTTATGAAAGTTATGGGAATTGGTTTTTATTATCAACACCCCATAACTTTCATATTTAGTACCTGAACGAAAACCGCCAATTTTTCAGATTACTGCGCTGGGCGATAATTTTAAGCCATTGGCATACAAGGGTTGATTTGCATGGAATTTTTTCAACAATACCATATTGCGATTATCGGCTGCCTTTTTCTATGCGGTATTATCGGTATGAGCTGGCTTACCCATAAAGAAAAAAAATGGATAAAAAACACCTATAAAAAAGAAGATATCATAGCCCTGGGGTTTGGCGTCACCTGTTACGGCCTGTCTTCAGATCAGGGGGCATCCAAAAGATATAAAGGATTTTTATTGATACACAGGGATGGTCTGCTGTTTAAAAATCGATTTTCCAAAACCAGATTTGATATTCCGGCAGCATCCATAAAAAAGGCCTATCATGACACTTCGCATAAAGGTGTCAAGCTCTATAAATCCGCGGTAAAGGTCGATTTTTCAGCCTCACGGAAACACTCGGATACCATTGCCTTCAAATTGTCCTATCCGCCGCAGTGGATTGAAATTATTGAAAAAGCATTTATCAAAAAGAAAAAATAGGTTCGTTTTTTAAAATACATCCGTTATAACCGTTTTAAAAGGCAAAACAAATAAATGGAAAAAAACAATTGAGAGTTAATGGCAAGCGACTTCAACAAACCCTTGAAGAGATGGCAAAAATTGGCGCCACACCCAATGGCGGTGTCCAGCGGCTCACCCTGTCAGATGAAGACAAACAGGCCCGGGATTTATTTGTAAAATGGTTAAAAGAGCTTGAGCTTGACGTCAGCATCGATGAAATGGGTAATATTTTTGGGAAACGCAAAGGCCGGGACAATGATCTTGCACCTGTCATGAGCGGCTCTCATATTGATTCCCAGCCAAAAGGGGGACGTTTTGACGGTATTTTAGGTGTCATGGCCCCTTTAGAAGTGATGCGGACCCTTCATGAAAACAATATCCAAACCAGGCACCCCATCACGATCGTTGCCTGGACCAATGAAGAAGGAACAAGATTTGCACCGGCAATGATGTGTTCCGGTGTATGGGCAGGCGTCCTTGACAGAGACTGGATTTATGACAGAATGGATATCAATGGTCTCAGGTTTGAAGATGAGCTGATCAGGATCGGGTATAAAGGAAAAACACCGGCCAAAAAATCAGAAGTCCATGCCTATTATGAATACCATATTGAGCAGGGCCCTGTTCTTGAAAAACAGGGAATTACCATTGGTGCTCCCAAGGGCATTGTCTGCCTTCACTGGTATGATATTTATCTTGAGGGCGAGGCAAACCAGGTGGGACCAACCCCCATGGAAGGACGGCATGATGCCCTGTGCGCAGCCGCCGAAATGATCCTGAAAGTCAATGAACTTCCCGACCGCATGAAGGGGAACCTTGTGGCAACGGTGGGAGAAATTCAAAATGAACCCAACTCCAGAAATATTATTCCGGACAGGGTTCATTTTACCGTGGACATCCGTTCCTGGGATGATGACCTGGCCATAAAAGCATGGGAACTTGTTAAAAAAGATTTTAAGGACATTGCAAACCAGCGGGGCTGCCCCATTCGTATTGAAGAAACCTGGCGGGTTGAGCATTCACCCTTTGATGAAAAACTTGTGCAGAACATTTTAGATGCAGCAGACAAGCTCGGGTATTCCTCTCTTCGCATGGTCAGCGGCGCCGGGCATGATGCAAGTTATATGAATCAGATTGCCCCCACGGCCATGATATTTGTTCCCAGCATTGGGGGAAGAAGCCATGTGGAAGTTGAAAATACAACCTGGGAAGATTGTGAAGCCGGAGCCAATGTATTGTTGCACAGCATTTTAAACTCAGCAAAAAAATCACAGGCTGCTTAAATAAAAAACAACAGGAATAATTAAAATACTCAGAATGCTGGAAATTAAGATCAGACTTCCGGCAAATCTTGCGTCAATACCATATCTTAAGGGCAGCACAACGCTAAAAACAGCCGATGGCAAAGATGAGGCAACCAGGACAACGATTCGTTCCATGCCCGTGATATTCAGCATGATAGTTGCAGTCCATCCGGCAAGAAACCCGAAAACAAATCTGAATATCAGCCCGGACAGCAGATGAATATCTGCAACAACCCTTCTCTTTCTCAATGAGCAGCCAAGAGCAAAAGTAGCCAGTGCAGGTGCTCCTGCACCACAATATCCAAGGGTATCTATCAGATTCTCTGATACGGGAATCTGCTGATATTTGAATAAAAAACCGGCAATAATCGCCCACAGCAAAGGAGATTTTATCATCTCCCTGACTCCCATAAGGGTAAATCCCCCCGTGACAATGACAATTCCAATGGTGAAGATATAAAAGGTCTGGATCTGATCATAGATCACAATATAATTCATTGCTGCAAATCCCCCCCACAGCTTCATCAAGGGGATCCCCAGAAAACCTGAATTCATGAAGAGAATCGGCGGTGCAAAGGCTTTAAAATCCAATTTAAACAAGCGGCAGTAAATAAAGGATGCAAAAAACAAAACAGCCAGGACAATGCTGACTGCCCCCAAAAGTTTCAGGGTTTTACCAAGGTTGATATCAGAGGTATAAAGAGCATAAAATATTAAGACGGGCATGAAAAAATCTGTAACGATCCGGATCAGAGTATCCTCGGATAGAGAGTATAATCCAGCTAAGAAATACCCGCCCAAAGCCAGAAAAATCAATGGAAGCAGTATCAAAAAAAAGTCAAGAATCATGATACGTGTATTAGGCAGGAAATTTATTGTTGTCAAGCAATTTTACCAGCCAGGGCCGGGCTAATCTTTTGAATTTCTTTATTATTTTAATGTGCTAAATCAACACACCATATTTATTAATTTCCTGGGAGAGTGTACTATAGCGGTTTTCTATGTCTTGAGGAGAGAAGGGTAATGGCTCAATGTGTGAATCTATTTCAAGAGCTAATTTGCGCAATAGCATCATCTCTTTTAAATTATTTCGCCCGAATTGAGAAGAAATTACTGCCAGATCAATATCACTGTCCGGTTTTGCCATTCCCTTTGCATGAGAACCGAAAAGAATTACCTTTGACACTTTAATTCCTTTTTGCTTAAGAAGGATGATATATTTATTGATTAAATTAACTTCTTTTTTCCCTAAAGATATTTGTTTAGCCATTTTAAAATCCTTCTTGTCATATTAAGATATTTTGAAGTAAATCTTTTATTAGCTTTCTTATAAAAATTGAGTTTATAATCATCGTATCTCGCTTCAATGTTAAATGTACTAATTTCCGCAAGTTCATTTTTTTGTTTCGCGGATAATTTAATGCCTGTTTTTTCAGCTAAACGTACAAGATCATGCAAAAGAGGAGGCGCTCCTTGTGTTGTTTTAACAATTATTGCTTTGAGATATTTTTCTATACTCAAATGACAGAAAAATAAAGCATGATGATATTTTTCATTTTTAAAAAGGATTTCTACTGTTTCAAAATCTTGTTTTGAAGCTGTAGACCAGTATTTAATTATTTTCTGTTCATTTTCCATTACTGTTATTATAAGTCATTTTTCAAAATATTGCCAAGAAAAAATCAAAATACCATTCCACTCATCACAGACGGACCTTGTCCCAGTCTGCGATTAGGAAGTTTGAGTTTGGGCAGTTCCCCAGTCATAACGGCGCTTGACATATTTCAGGATCATGGAGGTGTGGGTCCTGATAACCCCATCAATCTTATAAATTTTATTGAAAATCAAATCGTTCAATTCATCTGTGGACTGGCACACAAACTCGGTGTAGATGTCTGATTCCCCCGTGGCGAGCACGATAAAGCAGATGGGATTGAGTTTTGTAAGTTCCCGGGTCACCTGATCAATCTTTTTGATATCCACATCAATTTTGATATACCCCACAGTTTCAAATCCCAGTTTCAATGGATTGCCGACAGCCACAATTTGGATATATTCTTCTTCAATAAGGCGGTTTAAACGGGTTCTGACAGTGGCTTCTGATATGCCGAGATCTTTGGCCATCTGTGTGTTTGGAATCCGGCCGTCGATCTGAAGCAATTTAATAATCTCCCGGTCAGTGACGTCAATTCCGCGATTTTTTACCCCATTCTTTTGCATGGACATATATCCCCTTTCAAATATTAGCAATTAATCGAATTAAAATAATTTAATTATTATTTTTATCAACATTCGATTAATATGTCCATAAAAATTATATATATCGAATATTTTTTACAATAGTATTGACAGGCCATGCTTTTTTCGCTATTTAGAAGCATACATATTTAATCATTATTGGAATTATTTAATAAATGGATCAAATGATTAAAGCTCACTAATTGATTATCACAAAATTTTTACACTCAAATACAAAAAGGGGGATTAGGAAATGGCATTGCCAATCATGAAAAATTATATCAATGGCGAATGGGTAGAATCAAACGGAACCCAGATAGGAAATATAAAGAATCCTGCCACAGCAGAGCAAATTGCACAGGTTGTTTTTGGTACTGCAGACGATGTTGAAAAAGCTGTCCAGGCCGCCCGAAAAGCCTTTGTACAATGGCGGGAAACACCCCCTTTGACAAGGGCCCGCTATCTTTTCAGGATAAAAGATGCGCTTGAAGAAAATTTTGAAGACATTGCACGTACCCTGACCATGGAACAGGGGAAAATTATTGATGAAGCAAGAGCGGAAATCAGACGGATGATTGAAAATGTAGAGCATGCCACGGGCGTGACCACCCTGATGTGCGGATATACCCTGGAGGATATTGCCAAAGGGATTGACTGTACAGGTCATCGCCAGCCCATGGGCGTTTTTGCCGGTGTCGCCCCCTATAATTTCCCGGGTATGGTGCCCTGGTGGTTTCTTCCCTACGCCATTGTTACCGGAAACACATACGTCCTGAAACCATCGGAACAGGTTCCAATGACCCAGACCCGGATATTTGAATGCCTGGATGAAGTCGGGCTGCCAGATGGAGTGGTAAATATGGTACATGGGTCCAAAGATGTAGTGAATGCCATACTGGATCACAAGGATATCCAGGGTGTATCCTTTGTGGGTTCTACACCCACAGCCAGATATATCTACAAACGCTGCGGCGAGACAGGAAAGCGTGTGCAGGCTCTGGGCGGGGCAAAAAACATTGTGGGAATCATGCCCGATGCCAAACTTAATGAAGCCCTGCCTTCTCTTGTCACTTCCTTTTTCGGCTGCTCAGGCCAGCGGTGTCTGGCCGGCTCCATTCTGGCACCTGTTGGAGAGGCTGCTGATTTGGTAGTGGATAGATTCGTGGCCACTGCTAAAAATATAAAAGTTGGTGATGGCCTGAGTGATTTTACCGGCATGGGCCCCATGGCCAGTAGTGCCCACCTCGACCGGGTTCTTGGCTATATTGAAAAAGGTATTAAAGAAGGAGCTACCCTGGTATTGGATGGTCGGGACTGTAAGGTAGAAGGATATCCTGAAGGGTACTTTGTAGGACCCACCATCTTCGATAATGTAACACCGGAAATGACCATTGCCAAAGAAGAGATCTTTGGCCCAGTGGTCTGTGTGGTCAGATGCAAGACCCTTGATGAGGTGATCAAACTGATCAATACCAGGGATTTTGCCAATGCTGCCTGCCTGTATACGGATTCCGGAACTGCAGCCAGAAAATTCAAGTATAAGGTACTGCCCAGCATGGTGGGCATCAATATCGGCATTGCAGCTCCCATGAGCTTTTTCCCCTTTGGTGGAGCAGGCAACTCCATGTTTGGTGATATTAAAGGCCATGGCCAGGAAATATTCCATTTTTTCACAGATACCAAGGTGGTCATAGAACGCTGGTTCTAAAATAACAAATTCAAAGGGAGGGATAGTTTTATGCCCATCATAAATTTTGGCGGATTATTAAATTTTGCAGAAGCCATGGAAAAACAGGATATGGAGTTTTATCTATCAATTGCATCCAACCCGGAAATGAGTGACCTTTCCGACCTGTTCCAGGGATTTGCAAAGGATGGTAAAAAAAATATCGCCCATATCCAGCGGACCCGTAGAGAAAATATCACAGAAATGATCCTGGAAGGTATTACGGGCTTTTTCAGAAAGCCCTTTGTACTTGAAGTCAAGGATGACAAGGAGATGGGTCGTGCCCAGATCCTGAAATATGTGGATAAAATGGAAGCCCGGGCAATTGCCTACTACACTGAAGGTGCGAAAAAAATCAAAGCCCTTCCTGAAGTATCCATGGCTTTGAAAGTGGCCGGGAAAAAAAGAATGGCCCATACCCAAAAACTTTCCGGTAGCTGAAAAAAGACTGCCAGACAATTAAAAGAGGAATTATTATGAACAACGAGATTAAACAACCGGAACTGCCGGCCTATGATCATCAGCCAAAGCCCTATACAGGTCCTTCCTATGATGAGGTAATGGCATTGCGGAAACGCTATTTAACACCCTCTTTACTGACCTTTTACAAAAAGCCGATCATGATTGTGGAAGGCTCCATGCAATACCTTTATGATGAAAAAGGCAAACGGTATGTGGACGGCATCGGCGGCATTGTCACAGTCAGTGTGGGTCACAGCCATCCCTATATTGCTGAGATTGTCGCTGAACAATACAGGACCCTGGTCCATAACCCGTCCATATACCTGAATCCGATTATTGCAGAATATGGAAAAATGCTGGCCGATCACATGCCTGGTGACCTTGAAGTCTGTTATTTTGTGAACTCCGGGTCCGAAGCCAATGACCTTGCCATGCTCATGGCCAGGATATACACTGGAAACAATGACATCATTGCCCTGAGAAACGGCTATCACGGGGGCAGTCAAAGCACCATGGGCCTGACCGCCCATTCCACATGGAAATATAATATCCATCAGGGCTCAGGAGTTCGTCATACGATTCTCCCTGATTGCTACCGTGGCATCTACGGGTATGATGATCCAGAAGCCGGCATAAAATATGCGGCAGATGTGAAAAGTGTTATTAATCATACCACGCCCGGACGTGTGGCAGGATTTTTTGTCGAACCTATTCAGGGCGTGGGAGGAACCGTTGTGTTGCCAAAGGGATATCTTGAAAAGGCATACCAGTATACCCGGGATGCCGGCGGGGTCTGTATTGCTGACGAGGTCCAGACGGGTTTTGGCCGGCTGGGAACCCATTACTGGGGGTTTGAATACCAGGGCGTTATGCCGGATATCGTGACCATGGCCAAAAGTATTGGAAATGGTGCTCCCCTGGCTGCCGTGGTAACCACCCCCAAAATTGCCGCCAAACTCACGGAAAGAATCCATTTCAACACCTTTGGCGGCAACCCTGTTTCCTGCGCCATTGGCAAAGCAGTTCTGGAACTCATCGACAGAGACCATCTCCAGGAAAACTGCCTTAACATGGGGAATCGGCTGTTCAATGGATATCACCGTTTAATGGACAAATACGAGCTCATAGGAGATGTCAGGGGAAGCGGGCTTATGACCGGGGTTGAATTTGTCAAGGACAGACAGACCAAGGAACCGGCATCCCAGGAATGTGTTGAGGTTTTTGAGACCCTAAAGGATCTTGGGCTTCTGGTTGGCAAAGGCGGATATAATGGAAATACATTGAGAATAAAACCGCCCATGTGCATTAATGAAAAAGATGTGGACTTCATACTGGAGACCCTTGATATTGCCGTTGGAAAAGTAAGCAGACAATAACAGCCTCTTTGGTTTTTGTTATGACCATACAGGCACTGCCCGTATGGTCATAAACCATTCCCATAATTGATCGCCTATATCCCGGCAAACCCCTTGAACCTATGAAAATCTTGCAGCAGCAATTCGTTCATCCCTTATATTGTGACTGTACCCATTTTTCAACTGCCTTATATGGGTAAGCTTCCAGCCGGCCAAAGCCGGATATATGTCTGGCCTTATACTGGGCCAGTCGAGGGGTTAAGATGCCGCATAAAAAACGGGTCGTCAAATCAACGAGCAGCGGGGACAAAGCCACATCAGCCAGGTCTCGAACCAGGGTATAAAAATTCATGTCCTCCAGAGAAGGCAGTTCTGACTCAGGCAGCCTGATCGGACGGTTATCAAGACAAACCGAACACCGGCCACAGTCTGCATCAAGCGTTTCCCCAAAATAGGCAGACAGACTTTTTGCAAGACACTGATCTTTTTCAAACATTTCAATCATCGTGTGCAGGCGCTCTATATCCTTTTTCTCTTTTTTCACAAACAGATCTGCAAGCTTTCGAGCCGTTGAATCGATGTCAAATCCTGAATTAAGGATCTCAAACACCTCCACTCCTGATTTTGGCTGAAGATCAATCCAACCCTTTTCATGAAAATATTCCAGGGCTGTCAGGACTCGCTGCCGCTGGGAACCTGATTCTGCAACAATTCCATTTATGTCTACATTGGACCATTTTATAGCTGTTTTGGAATAATCCAGTATGGTCTGTACAAATTGTTTTTTTTCTCCGGTAAAATTATTAAGAATCTCCTTGCCCGGAATCAAATACTGAAACGCGTAAGACTCAAAATAGGTATATCTTGGGGAAATAATTTTTGCCATCTCAAGATAAACCAGCAGGGTCTTCAGGGGCAAAAGACGGATGTCAGCATCCTTGCTGAGCGTATATGCACGAACCTCAAACACGGTCCCCCTATTCTGACGAATATAGTTCAGCACATGGCGAATGTTATCAAAACCCGGTGTATCCCCATACACAAAATTCTCCAGTATCGGCACACCACTTTTATTGCCCAGCACACAACAAAGAGACGGGTTCCCATCCCTGCCGGCCCGGCCGATTTCCTGGCTGTAGCTCTCAATGGACTTTGGCAGGTCGTAGTGAATAACCTTTCGAATATCTTCCTTATCAATACCCATTCCAAAGGCAATGGTGGCCACCACTATACCTGTTTTACCCGTCATAAAATGATTCTGAATGGATTCCCGCTGATCATTTTTCATTCCCGCATGATATGCATCTGCGGCAATACCATTCTCAGTCAGCATTCGGGCGACGCGCTCCGCCGTCTTCTGCAGGGTGACATACACAACAGCCGGGCCATCAGGTTTTCCTGCCAGGACTTTCAGGAGCCGGGCATCTTTTTTTTCTTCAACAACGGAATATATGCGAAGAAACAGATTTTTTCGGTAAAACCCGGTTTGCACCACATTTTCCTTGCGAATTGCAAACTTTTCGCACATATCAACAATAACCCTGGGGATTGCCGTGGCCGTCAGCAACAATACCTTTCCGATACCAAATTCTTTCTGATACATGGGAATTTTCAGATAATCCGGCCGAAAATTATGACCCCACTCAGAGATACAATGGGCCTCGTCCACTACCAGCAGTGATACCTTCATCAACCGAAGCTGGGTTCTGAACCTTTCATTTTTAAACCGCTCTACGGCAATCATCAGAATCTTCAGCTTACCCTGGCGGGCTGCCTCAAGAGTACTTCGATACTCTTCGGCATTCATTCCTGAGTCAAGTTTTGCCGCAGCAATATTTTTCGATTTCAAAAAATCGATCTGATCCTTCATAAGAGAAAGAAGCGGTGAGACCACAAGGGTCATGCCTTGCTCAAGAATGGCTGGTAATTGATAACAAAGGGATTTTCCCGCGCCCGTGGGAAAAATTGAGGCAGCAGACAAACCTGCCATAATGGTTTCCATAACCTGTTTCTGGCCGGGTTTAAATGTGTCAAACCCGAATATTTCCTTTAGGGTGTTATCAATTTTCGACATTGGTTAAATTCTCCACCACATTCCATCTCAGTCTCTGTGATCGTCTTGGGTCTTTTACCGAATGTACGACTCACCGGGCTCGTCCTGTGAAGCTTTTGGTTGATATCCGGTCTGAAACGTTTAAAACCTTGATCTATAATTCAGTATCAATATAAAATACTATTGTAAATACATATTCGATTATATCTGTCTTTCCCCGCGTCATCAAAAGAATTGCTGGAGCGAAAAATGCCTATGGCAAGCCATACTTTGGGAAAATGCCTTTGATTAATGTTGACAGAAAATAAAGTTGAATTTTAACATAAAATCACCGATTACACTCGGTGCCTTTTGGTTGTTGGGATTAATTCTATAATTCAGATTTTGTACTAAATTTCCACAGTCGGCTTGAAGAGCGATTCTGCTCCTGAGTCCACTGATCACTGTCCGAGATCCTGATTTTCCAAAAATAGGTCTGGCCAGGCTTGAGTATTCCCTTGGGGACGGTGTAGGACAACATATTCTTAATAGAACCGGTGAGATGAATCCGGCTTCTGCTTTGATCAAAAATATCTATTCTATAGTAAACAGGATTTTGTGTTTTAACGGCCTCCCATAACAATGTTGGTGTTGTCGATTGCAGCACATTCCCATTATTAAAAGTATCTGTCTTTAATACCGGGGTGGGAATTATGATGTTCATGGATTGAGTATCGGTTGCAAACCCGACTTTTTTTTTACTGTATATGGTAAAGGTATAGGTACCAATATCTGGCGACCCGGGGATCTCAATGTAAAAATCTCTTAGCTGGGGTATATATTTAAAATCTGATT
>JAOZRF010000032.1 GCA_029940245.1 Desulfobacula sp. | reverse complement strand
TATAAAGGCAACCAGGCCGTGGAGATATCAGAAATAATTATTGGGAAAGAGGGGCATTGATATGGTACAGAATGAAGCAATGAAAGAGGTAAAAGAAACAAAAGCGGATGAAGAAATCGGCTGGGGAGATGTTGAAGAGGAGATGAAAGTATCTGCCAAGCCTGTTGAGAAAAAAGAAGATGAAGAAATCGGCTGGGGAGATGTTGAAGAGGAGATGAAGACATCTGCCAAGCCCGCTGAAAAAAGAGAAGTCAGTGACGTCAGGTTTGAGGAAATAAAAAAAGGTAAAACAGATAAAGCATCGCTGGATATAGATTTTATTCTGGACTTACCCCTTGCAGTGACTGTTGAGCTGGGCAAAACAAAGATGCTTATAAGCGAGCTTCTTCAGTTAGGCCAGGGTTCGGTCGTGGAGTTAACAAAGTTTGCAGGGGAACCGATGGAGGTCTTTGTCAATCATCGATTGATTGCCCGGGGTGAAGTTGTTGTGGTCAACGAAAAGTTTGGTGTTAGGTTGACGAATGTTGTTTCCCATGCTGAAAGACTGAACAGGTTGAAGTAGTTATTTGAGGAACGCCATGAATTCACTGGAATTATTTCCCTCCCTTTTGAAGATTGTATCTGCACTTGCCGTTACGTTGGGAGCCATGATTGTTATTGCGTATCTGTTCAAAAAGATCATGAAAAAGGGCGGAGTGAAGATTAATGACAGCGAATTGATAAATATTTTGTTTGTTAAATACCTGGGGGCCAAGAACAGTATAATGCTTATTAATGTATTGGAACATATTATGGTGATCGGTATTTCAAGCAGTAAAATTTCCCTGTTGACAGAGATTGTGGATGCAAAATCACTTGAACAACTGAAAGATATCCAGGGACAGGAAGGCAAAAGCGCTCTTTTTTCTGATTATTTAAAGGGGTTGTTAAAAGGGGCCGGGAATTGATTTTTCACAATTTTAGATTTGCTGAAAAACATGATATGATATCTGGGAAAGGATGTCACAAGTCAAAGCCCGGCCATGCCAGGAAATATCTTATATTCATTCTGGTAATTTGCGGACTCGGTTTTTTTGCCGCATCTTCATGGGGTGAGCAGTCATTTCCCATCCCCTCGATAAACCTGAGTGTGGGGGGTGGCGGTGATGAACCCGTCAGGATATCGGCAGCGCTGCAACTTTTATTTTTATTCACAGTGCTGTCTCTTGCACCGGCAATACTTGTCATGCTGACTTCATTTACTCGAATTGTCATAGTCCTTTCTCTTCTCAGGCATGCCCTGGGTACACAGCAGATGCCGGCAAATCAGATTATCATTGGATTAGCCCTTTTTCTGACTTTTTTTATCATGACCCCGGTCTGGAATGAGGTAAACTCCAAGGCGCTGCAGCCGTATATTAATGAAGAGATATCTGCTGAAAACGCATTTGATCTGGCGAAGCAGCCTATAAAAAAATTTATGTTAAAGCAGACCAGAGAGAAAGATATCGCCCTTTTTGTAAAAATTTCAAAAGGGGAAAGACCTCAAAAACCCGCTGACATCAAACTTCCCGTATTGCTGCCCGCCTTTGCAATCAGTGAACTAAAGACAGCTTTTCAAATCGGGTTTATGATATATCTTCCTTTTTTGATACTGGATATGGTTGTTGCCAGCGTACTTTTATCAATGGGAATGATGATGCTTCCCCCTATAATGATAAGCCTGCCTTTTAAACTGCTTCTTTTTGTGCTGGTTGACGGCTGGAATTTAGTAGTCGGTTCGCTGGTGCAAAGCTTTGTTTAAAGAAGGAGTACTCGGATGAATGTCGATCAAGTTATTGGGATGGGGGCCGAAGCAATAAAGGTTACCTTGCTGCTTGCAGCACCCATGCTCATTGTAGGTCTCATTGTCGGTATAATTATCAGTATCTTTCAGGCTGTGACTCAGATTCAGGAAATGACCCTGACATTTGTTCCTAAAATAGTTGCCGTTCTGGTGGCCCTCATCATCGCGCTCCCATGGATGATCAATGTTCTCGTCACTTATACCCAGAACCTCTTTCATGCCATACCAATGTATATAAAATAAGGCTGAAGAAGAAAGCATAGAAATTAAAGATCAAATATCAGTGGATAGAAAACCAGCAACCTTGAGCCTTGAATATGCCGCAAATAACCGCAGAACAGATTGAGATATTTATTTTTGTGTTCCTCAGGGTAAGCGCAATTGTGGCAACCATGCCCATTCTGGGAAACAGACAGGTTCCCATAAGGGTAAAAGGGGGCTTATCTCTGGTAATAGCATTTCTTATTTTTCCTTTTGTCGAGCTCCACACCCCGCCTCCTGATATACTTCTGTTAGTTTTGAGAATGGCCGGGGAGATTATGGTTGGAATCACTCTGGGTTTTGCAGGAAGACTGCTTTTTGCCGGGGTACAATTGGCAGGACAGCTTGCAGGCTTTCAGATGGGTTTTGCCATTGTAAATGTGTTTGATCCCATAACCAGTAGTCAGGTTTCGATTATAGCCCAGTTTCAGTATCTGCTTGCCATGCTGATATTTCTTGCCGTTGATGGCCACCACATATTTTTATATGCCATCGCTGAGAGCTACAAGATTGTTCCTCTCCTCGATTTTCATTTTTCAGGTGAGTTGACGCAGTCTATTGTTGAACTTTCAAAAGGGATTTTCATAGTTGCGATCAAGGTAGGTGCCACAGTTATTGTAGCGCTTTTGATGATAAGCATCGGGTTTGGATTGATTGCCAGAACTGTTCCCCAGATCAATATACTTATCGTCGGATTTCCCATAAAAATAGCCATAGGGCTTATAGGTATCGGACTTGCCCTTCCTGCTTTTGCAAGGATGCTGGGCAACATTTTTCTAAATTTCGGAGATACGTTGAATATGCTTCTCCATTTGATGTGAGGTTTTTTTGACGTATACGTCAAGGAATGGTCAGGCACTACTCAAATAGATATTAAATATGGCTGATGAGAATAAAGATCAGGAAAAAACCGAGCAGGCGACTCCTAAGAAACGAGACGATGCTAAAAATAAAGGTCAGGTCGCAAAAAGTAGAGATGCCGCGTCTGTAGCTGTTCTACTCGCCGGGCTGATCTTTTTCTGGTTTGGAGCCTCCGGTATGATCGAAAAGATGATGTCCCTTGTAAGGTGGCTGCTTATTCAGTCCAGCCGGTTCAATATTGATTGCAATAATATTCAGGGTCTATCAATTAGTCTTGCATATAAGATTTCCGCCATACTTTTTCCTCTTTTTTTGACGATATTTTTCATAGCTCTGCTTGCCAATTATCTTCAGGTGGGTTTTGTGCTTTCCACAGAATCGGTACAACCGAAATTCTCAAAGCTTGATCCCATCAAAGGATTTGGAAAACTGTTTTCCCTTACGGCACTTGTGGAACTGGCAAAGAATATATTCAAGCTTTCGATAATCGGTTTTGTTGTTTATATAACCTTTAAAGCGGAAATAGAGAATTTTCTTCCACTGATAGACCAGAGCGTATGGGGAATATTGATTTACATTGGCGAGGTTGCATTTAAGATTGTTTTCAGGGTCTGTCTGGTGCTTATAATCCTTGCAATTTTAGATTATATTTACCAGAAGTGGGAATTTGAAAAAAATCTTAAAATGTCAAAGCAGGAGATAAAGGACGAATTTAAACAGACTGAAGGAAATCCTCTCGTAAAGTCAAGGATCAAGCGTCTTCAGAGAGATGCGGCCAGAAAGAGAATGATGGCAAGCGTCCCGGAAGCGGATGTGGTTATAACCAACCCCACCCATCTTGCAGTGGCACTTCGCTATGATCCAAAAAGCTTGTCTGCACCGAAGGTGGTAGCAAAAGGAGCCGGGTTCATAGCTGAAAATATAAAAGAGATTGCAAGAAAAAATAATGTCCCCATTGTTGATAACAAGCCTTTGGCACGGGTATTGTATAAGAGTGTAGATGTGGATGAGACAATACCGACAAATTTGTATAGGGCGGTCGCTGAAGTACTGGCATTTATTTATAATATGAAAATGAAGCAGAGTTAAAAATGGCGGATTCTTACGTTCAAACCGACAGTTTTGTAGATCTGTTTAAAAGCAGCAATACTGCCATGGCTATGGGGGTAGCAGGTATTCTTCTGGTTATGATGATACCCATGCACCCTTTTGTTCTCGATCTTCTTCTTTCCGTCAGCATCACCCTTTCCATGATTATACTATTGCTTTCCGTTTATGTGACAAGACCTCTTGATTTTTCTGTTTTTCCATCCACCCTTTTAATCGCCACTTTGCTCCGCTTGTCCCTTAATGTGGCTTCCACACGTCTTATACTTCTTCATGGCAATGAGGGGACTGGAGCAGCAGGACAAGTTATAAAGGCATTTGGTGCCTTTGTTGTCGGCGGCAATTATGTGGTTGGGTTTATAGTATTTCTGGTACTTGTCCTTATTAATTTTATTGTGATAACCAAGGGGGCTACAAGGATAGCCGAAGTGGCAGCAAGATTCACTCTGGATGCGATGCCCGGAAAACAGATGAGCATTGATGCAGATCTTAATGCAGGGGTGATTACAGATTCAGATGCAAGAAAAAGGCGGCATGAAATCGAGCTCGAATCAAATTTTTATGGTGCAATGGATGGGGCGGGTAAGTTTGTCAGAGGGGATGCAATCGCTGGAATCGTTATTACTATGATAAATATTCTGGGAGGTTTGATTGTGGGTGTGTTGCAGCGGGGCATGCCCGTTGCTGATGCCGCTCGCGTCTATACCCTTCTTACCGTGGGCGACGGGCTGATAACACAGATTCCGGCGTTGATCGTATCGACTGCTACAGGCATGCTTGTCTCCAGGTCTACAGCTTCATCTGAACTGGGCAAGGAGGTAGGAGAACAACTTTTTGCCCAGCCAAAGGTGCTTGGCATGGCTTCAGCCATACTTTTGATATTTGGTTTGATTCCCGGCATGCCTAAGGTATCTTTTCTGATTATTTCTTTTGCTTTGGGAATTATGGCGTACCGATCATTTAAAAAGCCACAAAAAGACGAAGGGGTGATGGAAAAAGAGCCTGTGGAAGAACTGGAGGCGCCCATAGAAGCCCTTCTGTCCCTTGACCCCCTTGAGCTTGAGGTGGGATACAGCCTGGTACCCCTTGTTGATGCTGGACAGGGAGGGGAACTGCTTGAGCGAATCAAGGCCCTGAGAAGGCAGATGACTGTTGAAATGGGCTTTGTAGTGCCTCCAATACATATAAGAGATAATTTACAGATAAAGCCTGGTGAATATATTGTCAAACTCAAAGGGATTGAAGCGGCTAAAGGGGAAATACAGATGGACCATTGGCTGGCAATAACTGCAGGGATTGAAGACACAAAAATAAAGGGAATTGTGGCAACGGAACCAGCCTTTGGCCTGCCCGCCGTCTGGGTAGACGAAAAAGAAAAAGAATCTGTTCAGGCAAAGGGTTTTGTTGTTGTCGATTCTGCCACTGTTATTACGACCCATTTGACTGAAATTGTAAAAACACATGCCGATGAATTGCTGGGTAGACAGGATGTTCAGTCTTTGCTGGATAGTCTTGCGGGCAGCCATCCTAAGGTTGTGGAGGAGCTTGTTCCAAATGTCGTTCCGCTTGGCACGCTTCAAAAGGTTCTTCAAAGGCTTTTGAGGGAGAGAATTTCTGTTCGCGATCTCCTTACAATACTGGAAACACTGGCGGATTATGTGCCCATGTCAAAAAATGTTGATCTGTTAACCGGATATGCAAGACAGGCTCTGGCCAGGACGATAACAGGAGAATATAAGGATATGGATGGGAACATAACTGTTGTTATGGTTTCTCCCGGCATTGAGGACAGCATTAATAAATCTGTTCAGCATACGGAATATGAATCATTTGTTGCGGCTGACCCCAATCTGATACAGGAGGTTGTAAGTAAGTTCCAGGAATTTGTAAAAATCTTTACCAACAAAGGCCTGCAGCCAATTATCCTTTGCTCTCCCAATGTCAGGATCTATTTAAGGAAGATTCTTGAGAAGTTTTTCCCTAATATTATTGTTCTCTCCCACAATGAAATTACTAATGAGGTGAATATCAAATCCCTGGGCATGCTGGCGGTAAAAGATGCAAAGTAAAAGATATGAGGCACAAAGCGCAAATGAGGCTATAAAGAAAATAAAGGCGGATCTCGGCTCGGATGCCATAGTCCTTTCCAGTAAAAAACTGAATGGCAAGTTTGAGGTGGTTGCCGCAAGAGATGACAATTATAAAATTTTGAAGAAAAGTGAAATTAGAAAAGGTGAAAATGATGGGTTGGATGAACTTTCCATAATCAGATCAGATGTTAATGGGTTGAAGTCTCTCATAATGGATTTTAAAAAAGAAAGAGGTGTTCATGCCGAACTGGCTGAAGTAAAGGAGACAATGAGTATCCTGTTTGATGTTCTTGGCGTTCAAAGGAATGGAAGAGTTTCTTCTCTTATGTCAAAGGTTTATTATCATCTAATTTCTGTCGGTATATCTAAAGAGCGGGCGTGTTCGTTAATACAGGAAGTTACAAACCATGGCTCGACACCTGAACCGGAAAATTATTATCATGCTCTGGTTGCAGTTGAGGATATGATAAAGCGCTCTATCTCTTCTTCTTACAGGACTGCGGGAAAAAAGAGGATAACAGCCTTTGTCGGTCCTGCCGGCGAGGGGAAAACGACAACCCTGGCAAAGCTGGCAGCTCGCAGTTTATTTGAAGAGAGATTGAATGTGGGTATCATAACTATGGACACATATCGGATAGGCGCGGCTGAACAATTGAAGACATATGCTGATATCATGGATATCCCCATGGAAATTGCCTCTGAAAAAAAGGAGTTTAAGAGGGCTTTGAACAGCTTTTCCAGCAAAGATGTTATATTGGTGGATACGCCGGGCAAGAGTCGTGATGATGAAAATTATCTGTTCAAATTAAAGGAATGTCTTGATACGGATATTTTACTGGAAACAAATCTTGTTTTAAGCATGACATCAAGCCGGGAGAGTATGATGGATGCAGCAACAAGATTCGGCATTATAGATTATAGCAGCATCCTATTTACAAAATTGGATGATTCAAGAAAATTTGGTTCTATCTACAATGTTATGGACCATACCGGAAAACCGGTATCCTATATCGCCGATGGACAGAACGTTCCCCGAGATTTAAAAAAAATGGATCCCGCAAAGCTTGCAAGGCTGATAGTGGGCCAAAAATCAGGAGGTAATGGTGGATCAGGCAGGAGTGTTGAGAGAAATGAAGACAAGTGTGATGCCCTCGCCAATTAGGCAGAAAAGGCATAACGGCAATATCCGCGTCATAGCTGTTACCAGCGGCAAAGGGGGAGTTGGAAAAACAAATATATCGGCAAACTTTGCGTATCTTTTGTCGAAGATGGGAAAAAAAACTTTGCTGCTTGATGCAGACGCCGGGCTGGCCAATATAGATGTAATTTTGGGCATCACCCCAAAATATAACCTGCATCACGTTCTCAGCGGTGAAAAAAATCTGTCGGAGGCTGTTGTAGAGGGGCCGGGCGGGGTCAAAATCCTGCCTGCATCCTCGGGAATTCCAGAGATGGCTTCGTTGTCAAAAGGGCAGAAATTTACTCTTATAGAAGAACTGGACGGACTGGATGAAGACTTTGATTTTATGCTTATCGACACAGCCGCGGGAATTGCCGATAATGTCATGTATTTTAATATGGTGGCCGGAGAAATTATTGTGGTTGCATCAACTGAGCCCACATCTTTGACGGATGCCTATGCCTTAATCAAAGTGCTTTATCAGAGTTATGGGACAAGGCGGTTTGCGCTGCTTGTAAATATGGCCCACGATTCAAATGAGGCAGGAGGTGTTTACAGGAGATTGAACAATGCGACAAATCATTTTCTTGATCTTCCAATTGAGTATCTGGGGCATATCCCATATGATAAGAATGTTTCAAATGCGGTAAAGAAACAAAGATTGCTGTCAGAAGCTTTTCCTGATTCAAAGGCTGTTAAAAGCATGTCCAAAATTGTTAAAGAGCTTTGTCGAAAGGAGCCGAACGATTATGAGAACAGCACCATTAAATTTTTTGGCAGGCCTATCATTGACAAAAATGACTGACAAAAAAGAGCGCGATGAACTGATAATGAAATATGTTCCTCTCGTCAAAAATATTGTCGGGAGGATTGCCATGAGACTTCCCTATTACATGGCCAAAGATGATTTAATCAATGTCGGTGTAATAGGATTGATGTCGGCCCTGGAGAAGTTTGATGAAAATAGGAATGTACGGTTTGAGACATACGCAGGATTCAGAATTCGGGGGGCAGTACTGGATGAATTGAGGTCGAGAGATGTTGTGCCAAGATCGGTTAGAAGCAAAGAGACAAGATTGGATGAGGCATTTGGAGCACTACAGAATGAGCTAGGACGTCATCCAACGGATGATGAGATTTCAGATTATTTTGGCATCTCGCTTGAAAAGTATTATAAACTTCTTGATGAAGCAAGGAGTGTCTGCATCCTCAGCAATGATGATTTGCCCCGGGGTTACTGCGAAAAATACGGCCGGTATGAGGTGTTGGAGAAAATTGACCAGAACAATCCTTTTTCCCTTCTCACCCGCAGGGAACTCAAAGAGGCATTGAAGAATGCAATCGATTCACTGCCTGAAAAAGAGAGGCTGGTTTTGTCCCTCTATTATTATGAGGAGCTGACATTAAAGGAGATAGGGGTAGTCATAGAATTGACAGAGTCAAGGATTTGTCAGATCCACTCCCAGGCAATACTAAGATTAAGGTCTTGTTTGAGAGAATTGAGACTTGAAGTTGCATAGCCGGGTTACCATAAGACATTACAAAAAAGCATTGATGACCGTATGTCTGTGCATTGTAGTGTTTGCAGGAGGCAGCGCATTCAGCGGACCTGCTGGAAATGATATGAGCCAAAAGTTATGTGAAAACGGATTTGAATGTTTTGATGATTTTATTGTTTATTTGAAAAATGCTCATGAACCTGTCGACAATGATGAACACGGCACAGAAAGGGAGGGCAGAATCCTGATTTGTAATGTGGCTGTTGAACTGAATCAAGGGATGATGCTGTCAAAAGACAGGGTTGAACTAAGAAAGATCATATATAAGACATTGAAAGAGCTGTCGGGTTTGAATAAAATCAGAAGCGAATTAAAAGAAGCAACTAAAGAAGCAATTAAAATCAGGTTGAATAATTCTATGGATTCTGAAATAATAAAAAAAGTATATTTGATCAAATTTGTTTTGTTGTAAAATAAGTGAGCCGGGGGAATCAGGTGAAAAATGAATGGGAGAGCAGAAGGACAAAGAGAAAAATTTTTAAGAAACCAGGGGAAAAGTTTGAATTCACCTTTGAGGAATTTATCCCAGGCATTCTTCACAATTTTGCCAGCCCTTTAAATGGGATTATAGGCCGTTCTGAGCTTTTAGAGAATAGAGCGAGGAATAATCTTGAACTTGTTAAAAATAATACCAATAAGATAGATGACAAGATCCTGGAAGGTTGCAAAAAGATAAGTGATGATGCTGGTTTGATTGCAAAAGAAGCGGACAGGTTTTTTGTACTGTTCAATGATGTTGCAGGAAAATTTCAGAGGCTGTGTGATACTGATTTGCAAAAAATTAATCTGTCCGAGCTGATAGAGGCTGAAATAGCGTTTTTTCAATTTTACCCTGATTTTAAGCATAATATTAAAAAGAGCCTGGTATTGGACAGGGCGATTCCGGAAGTGTCAGGAAGAAAAGCAGATTATTCCGTTTCACTGTCGGCGATAATAAGACATTCATTGTCTTCCATGAAAGACAGTGAGGTTAAGGAGTTAGTTATTTCCACAGATCATGATGATTCATATGTATGCATTAAAATTGAGGACACAGGGGCACCCATTGTAGGGAGAAAAGAAAGACTTGAAAATTTAAATTCAACAGCTCACTTTCTTTATGATCCAGATGGAGAGAAGGGGTTGTTTTATGCGTTGTCTCTTCTGGAGAATAACGGGGCTTTTTTCCAAATTGCACATGAGTCAGGTCTTAATATTATTTCCATAAGGATACCTTTTATACGCCCGAGTAGTTAACAGGGTTAAAGACTTTGATGAATTGTGACGATAAGGTAGATGAGGGGTTGTGGATGATTGTTTGAGCCACACGACTATAATCTTTCGAAAAGGGAGCACAGAAAGTCATGGTCAGATCGCTTGATGTACAGCAGGTATTATTGCAATCCAGTACTGTTGAACGTGTCCAGCAGGTTCAACAGCAACAGGCTGATGTCCAGCAGAATCATTTTGGAGGTCAACTGGCCGAAGAGCAGAGGGCGCTGAGGGAAAAAGTTAAAGACCTTGCAGAAACTGAGCGTCTGATGATCAAGGAAAAAGAGGAGCGGGAAAAAAAGGAAAGGAAAAAGAACAGGACAAAAAGGGAAAAAGAGGATATTGATGACACTGCTTGTGACCTGTCTGCTGATAAACACGTGGGAAAAGTAGATATAAGGATATGAAATGACCATAGAATTCATGTTGGGACTTCAGATCCTTGCTGATATAGCGCTGTGCCTTGCCATTATATTCCTTATCCGGGTGGCGAACAGAGAAATAAAAAAGAGACCCCCTGCAATAGACACTGAGACTTTTTCTGAATTCAAAAAGTTGATTGAAGACTCCCGTGGCTCAACTGATTATCTTTTCCAGGCCTTGAATGAAGTTAAAGAAATCGGGTATGCCCTGGATAAAAAAGAGAAGCGATTGAGAGCTCTTATAAAAGAGACAGATGCTGAGTCCGAAGATCGTAAGTCAGGCGATTCAAGCCGCAAGAAAAAATATGAAGATGTTATAAAAATGGCTGACCAGGGCCTGACTGAGAAAGAGATAGCTGATACGTTGAATTTAGCTGAAGGAGAAACAAGTCTTATTTTAAATCTTCATCGGGAAAAAAATGAAAATTTTACCCTCATCAATAACACCTCATAAACTAAATTCTCTGTTACAGATTCAAAAAAAAGCTGAGTTTTTACCTCCCCTTTCCATTGGTGAAGTGGTGGAGGCAAAAATAATGGAAAAATCTCATTCCGGGAAGGCGCTGATTCTGTTGAAAAACCATAAAGTTATGGCAGATTCCGAATTAGTGCTGAGGAAAGGCGAAAAGGTTGCGGTAAGAGTGGCGCAATTGCATCCCAGGGTAATTCTTCAGATCATTCAGAATAAAATATCGCAAAATTCCAGGATGATGGACTCTTTGAGATTTTACCGTTCAAACCCCAAGGCGCTTTTCGAGTTTTTCATAGAGGGAATTGACAGGTTCAATCTTAAAAATTTAGGGGAGCTTGCAACGTATCTTGGTGAGAAAGATATAAAGAATATACAAAGCATATTAAAATCCCTGATATTTTCTAAGGAAAGTTTAAAAAACCCCCTCTTTCTTAGAGATTATGTTTATAAACTAGGTTACTTGATGGAGAAGGAGCTGGGAGAGGCGCTGCAAAAAAAATCCAACAGGGCTATGAATGTAAGTAATGCCTCTCAAAATCTGAAGGGACTCTTGTTAAGTATTTCTGACAGGCTTAAGTCGATGATGGAAACCAGAAATTTTCCTGCAACAGAAAAACTTGCCGGGTTTATCACTTCGTCTTTAAAGATAATTGACTCTCATCAGGTGATAAATTATATGTTTCAGGAATATGAAGGTAAATATATGTTTCAAATTCCCCTGCTGTTTCCGGAGAATATGGGCCTGGCCGAGATATTTGTTAAATTTAGAGACCAAGATTCAAAAGGCAAAGACGGCCAGGGGGAAAAAAGGGTCCTGTTTTTGTTGGATATGGACGTACTGGGTGACATTGTTGTCGATACAAAAATTGAAACTAAGAAAATAGACTGTGTATTGAAGTGTGAGGATAAAAATGTATGCGATTTTATCAGGCCTTTTTTAGGAGAGCTTGAAGAAAGGCTTATGGCATTGGGATATGGCGTAGAGTGTTTGAAGTGCGTGACAGAGAATTATAATTTAAAGACAAAGGGTGAACTTGAGTTTCAAAATCTATTTAATCAGGAAACTATAGATATTATAGCGTGACATCCAAGAAATTATGAATAAAGACAAAAAAAAGACAACCATTGCCGCTGCCATAGAATATGACAGGGAAAGAGATCCGGCGCCGCGGGTTACTGCCAGCGGGCGTGGCCCCATGGCTGAAAAGATTATAGAACTTGCAAAAAAACATGGGGTGCCGATAAAAGAGGATCCGGCGCTGGCTAATATTCTGAGCCGTCTCGATATCGATGAAAAGATTTCTCCTGAACTTTATAGAGTTGTTGCTGAAATACTGGCCTTTGTTTATTCAGTTAATGAACGATATCGGGCTCAAAGTTGAAAGCTAAAGGTTCATAGATGAAAGCTGAAAAGTATAAATTTATAGCACACTAATAGATTACCCTTACAAAAGACCTGCCTGAACGGGAAAAATTTTCCCCGGTGGTTCAGATTTGCCTGCCGGTAAGGTAACCCTAACGTTGCAAAAGCCATGAAAATTCAATATTCAAGGCATCAAGGTTGCAGTTGTCGTGTCCTAACGCAAAATTTTTATAATGAAGAAGATGGGATCTTCATAGTTCCCACGTTCCTTCTTGAGCGGGAATGCATAATAACAACTAATACTTAAAAACCATTGCCTATGTGGCATGCAAATTGCTTTATTCTTATGCCGGAAAGGGGATTGAAAAC
>JAOZRF010000387.1:2662-3405 GCA_029940245.1 Desulfobacula sp. | reverse complement strand
GAAAAATTTGGAAAAAAGGATCCCTATTATTGGGTTACAACTGATTCCAGGTATAAAAATGCCAAACTTAAAAAGAATGTTCAAAAACATTTCTTTGATAGTGCTGATAAATATTTGGATTCAATTTTTAAAGTCATTCAAAAACATCTTGATTCAAGTTTCCATCCTGAACGTGCTCTGGATTATGGATGCGGTATCGGCAGAGTGACAATCCCATTGGCCAGACGCTGCAATTATGTATTTGGGGTTGATGTTGCTGAATCCATGATAGCAGAGGCTGAGAAAAACAGGGAACGATATCTATTAAACAATGTTGAGTTCACAACCCGGACAAACAGTCTGCCCTCTTTAACCGATTCCTTTGATTTTGTCCATTCAATTTATGTGTTCCAGCACATAAGGGCAAAACAAGGTCTTAAGACCGTCATACAATTGATTGATTCATTAAAGGAAAACGGAATAGGGATGCTCCACTTTATTACCTTTCAGTCACAAAAATCCATCAAAAAAAAAATTATTTACTGGTTATGTGTGCATATTCCACTGTTTAACGCGATGAATAATATCAGAAAAGGACAATCTTTTTCTGCTCCCATGTATGAGATGAATAATTATCCACTAAACAAATTATTTGAGATTCTTAGAGAAAAAGAGTGCAGCCATATATATGTTCGACATACAAAAGAAGGTCCCTATCATGGTGTTATGCTCTTTTTTCAAAAAAAGCGTGGAGACCACGATGA
>JAOZRF010000387.1:0-2652 GCA_029940245.1 Desulfobacula sp. | reverse complement strand
AATTTTACATCATTGGGAGAGGTGCTCTAATGCAGGTTATACCAGTGAGATTAGAACGGGATATTAGAACGGTAGATTAGAACAGGAATCACAAAATGGTACAAAAGAAAACAATCACATCTATTTTTTTATCCATTGTAAAACGCTATCCTGATAACAATGCCGTGATCCAAAATCAAAAATCAGTGACTTATGAACAGATTGATTTTGCAGCAGACTGTCTTGCCCGCCGACTCAGGACAGAGCATAGAAAACCCGGTATGATAATAGCCCTGTATATGCCTTCAAGTATTGAAGCGATAGTCTCCATGCTTGGGGTTTTGAAAGCCGGGCATGCGTATCTTTCCCTTGATATTAATGATCCTTTGTCTCGAACAGATGAAATCCTTGATAATTCCAAACCAGAGATAATGATCACATCAAGTTTTCATGGATCCAATTTTGAAAATAGAGATATTAAAATATTGATTTCAGACACATTGCTTGATTCTCCTGATCTTATTAAAAAAATATCACAAGATCCGCTTGATACGGATTTTGCCCTGGAAGAAATTTTGCCTGATTCCCTTGCATATATAATATATACATCCGGTTCCACAGGCAAACCAAAAGGCATACCCATAAAACATCAAGCCGTTATTAATCTTCTTGAAGATTTTCAGCAGCGCAGCCCCCTTAACAACAATGACAAATGTTCTTTATGGACAAATCTGAATTTTGATGTTTCAGTCTATGAAATCTGGTCAGCATTATTATTCGGCGCATCTCTTTTCATTCCTGACAGCCAGGTCAGGTCAGATCCTGATAAATTTATCCAATGGCTTAAAATAATTAATATTACAAGCGCATATATTCCTCCTTTTATGATTTCTGATCTTGCAGAAAATCAGTTAAACAATCCTATTTTATTTAAACGGATATTAACCGGTGTAGAGCCCATTCCGGAAGCACTTTTATGCAGCATTAAAAGGAATACTCCCGGTCTTTGCCTTATCAACGGATATGGGCCTGCAGAAGCAACTGTCTGTGCAACACTATATGATGTTCCGGATTATCCTGACAACCCTGGTAATGCGCCCATTGGAAAACCAGTAAAGAATTTAAAAGTGTATCTTCTTGATGAATCCAAAAAACCTGTGAGAGATGGAGAAAAAGGTGAAATTTATATCGCGGGTATTCAGGTTGCTGACGGATATATCAGGAAAAAATCTTTATCCGCGAAAAGCTTTCTTAAAAATCCCTTTTCAGAGGATTTACCAGGCTTTATGTATAAAACCGGTGACCTTGGAACCCGGTTAAAAAATGGCAATATAATGTTTGGCGGCAGAAAAGATTTTCAGATTAAACTTCGAGGATTTCGCATTGAACCCGGGGAGATTGAGAATGTCATCAAGGAGTTTCCCGGCATATCTCAAGCTGCGGTTGTTTTAAAGGAAAATAAGACTCAACGGAAAATATTAACCGCTTATATTGATGCTGATTCTGATAAGGAAAAATTGATTGAATTTTTAAAAAGCAAACTGCCGAGATATATGCTGCCATCCGCGGTTATCGTTCTTGAAAAAATGCCCCTGACTTCCCAGGATAAAATAGACAAGAAAGATCTTATACAAAGACAGGATCTTGCGATTCTTGATCAGGAATTACCTCGGACCAGGACAGAAGAAAAAATTGCGCAGATATGGGAAAAATTTTTCAACGTCAGCCCGATATACAGGAATGATGATTTTCTTCTGCTTGGAGGAGATTCCATTTCCGGAGTCAAAATTTTATCAAGATTGAACCGGATTTTTTCAAAAGATATTGAAATCAATACCCTGTTCGAATATTCCCAGCTAAAAGAGTTTTCAAAATTTTTTACAGAGAACAATGGCAAAGAGGCAGATAAAGATATTTTAGAAAAACCCCTGTTCAATAAAATAAGCAGTGATAAAAAAGAGTATGTACCGCTTTTAGAAGATCAAAATCTGATCTGGATTTTTGAACAGATCCACCCGGGCACATCAATTTACCACATTCCCCTTGTTTATCATATCGCGGGTAAATTAGATCATGATCTTCTGCAACAATCCATTGAAATAATGAAAAATCGCCATATTGCTTTAAGATCAGTATTTTTGGTCGAAAATGATATAATCATTCAAAAACAGGAAAATAATTTTTATAATGATCAAAATAAACCTCTTCACTATAAAATTGACCCTATAGAGAACGACCCTGATCTAATCAATAAATGGATTCTTGATAAAACAAAAGAAAAATTTGATCTTGAAACAGGTCCTGTTTTCAGAACGGATATTTTAATAACAGGGAAGTTGACCTGTGTGATATGCTTTACTTTTCACCATATTATATTTGATGGCTGGTCTGCGGGTTTGTTTGTTAAAGAACTCAGTAAAATTTACACGAGCCTTGTTAAAGGAGAATCTGTAAATTTATTGGAACTTGAATTCTCATATCATGATTATGTTTTTGCCAAAACGGCTGAAGTTGATTATGACTGGGAAACAGCCGGATCATTTTTTACTTCTTATTTAAAAAATCTTCCTCAAAACCATAGTAGAGCCTCCCGAGATTTATCTGATTTGTCCGGGGCGTGTTTTCCAGTGCAGATTGATATGAATACATACAATAAAATAAAAAATCTTGCTT
>JAOZRF010000386.1 GCA_029940245.1 Desulfobacula sp. | reverse complement strand
TTTTCCATTTTAGATAGAACTAAATGAGCAGCATTCGGTTGTGCTCTACCGAAGAAATCATAAAATATTTCTTTGATCAATTTCCATGATTCGAGAGGATATTGCTGAAAATAATTAATATCCAAAAAGATAGGATCGAATTTACTCCACAATCCATTTTCTCCGCGGAAAGGTGGAATGCCACTTTCTACAGAAATTCCCGCACCAGTATATGCTGTTACGTGTTGTGCATTATTAATCAATTCAACAGCTTTTTCTATCATTTAGAATTCCTTGAAAACTCGAGCCAAAGATTTTCCGGGTGCTTGAATATCTAAATCGAGAAAATATCCGAACGGAGTTTGCGAAGTCTCATAACCTGAATCATGCAATCTTTTTTCTGCTCGATCAAACATATCTTTAGTTATTTTTTCATCTGCTTTACTCATAGATAAATGGGCAAAAGAGTGCAAAACAATTCTTTTCGTATTATTTTTATTGGCAGCCCATTTCAGGTTCTTGATCATTTTGGTTTCAACTTTGTTGATATTATCTTCGTCTTGCTGTTCAACCTGGATGAAACCAATAAGTACATTTTCTATCTGCTTGTTCTCTTCATAACTCTCTACAGAGTCCAAATTTTTAATGCTTGTTTTGTAGGAAAACTTGTCGGAATATATCATCAATAATTTCATAATTTTATTTCACCTTTTTTGCCTTTAATAAACGAATATGTTTATTAAAAAAAAATTTATCCTTGAAATTACCAAAACCAAACTCAGATAAGATGCGCTTCCAATCCCGTTCTACAAATTCAAAAGCATATTTGCATTCAATTATTTTAAAAGGAATTCTAAAATATAGTGGTGTTTCTTCAGTTATGAATTCATTAAAATCAAGAATAATAAATTCGCCATTTTCATTCAAAGCGTTGCAGGCATTCCTGATTATCTGTTTTTGAACATCAAAAGGAAAACCGTGAAATACAAAGGAAATAAAAACCTTGTCATATTTTTTTTCTAATTCAAATGGTTGATCAATTCTCTGGTTTTTGATGTTGAGCTTAGCGAAATTTTTCGTCTTCTCATTGAATTGTGCAATCATTAATTCGGAAATTTCCAATCCCAGAATTTCTCCTTCACCGCTAAGATATTTGTTCATCAAAAGTGCATTTCTACCTGTTCCTGCACCAAAATCGATAATGTTATCATTTGGAAGAATTTCCATATGCTTGATTGCCTTTTTTATGAACAGATTGTAACTGCCAAGTGTCATAAAATTTATTAAACTATCATAGAATTTTGCTGAATTTCCTTGGATTTCAACTTTTGAGTCAGGATAAAATTTAGTCATAATTTTTGTTCCTTGTTATCCGTGCTTGTCAAGATTGATAATGTACACTTCCATCGCTCAAAATCAGCCGCACCTCGTTTTATTCTAAGCCCCAGGGGGAAAAAGCCGGCAAACCCCATCCAGCTCACAAGATATATCCGTATTTACTTCGCAACCTATGTATTGATCATCCAAATCAAGTATAGTCGTCAGACATCAGCTATCTTCCACTTGAAAAGGGATTTATGTATTTAGTTGCCCTGAAATTTTTAATACGGATCAAGGAAGTTAATTTACAAGTGAAGTATTTACAGAGGTCCTAAAAAACAATGATATAAAAATCAGTATGGACGGCCGTGGCCGCTTTCGGGATAATATTTTTAAGGAATGGTTCCGGATTATATAAATTGATTGACAATTATCAATTTTATCCTTTCCAGGCTTCCGCTTCCATTTGCATAAATTTTGCCTTCTCTGTCTCGGTCATGGTCGTAACGGAATATTCAAACTCAAAGCCAAGTGATTTAATTGGAGAAGAAATTGAGTTAATTAATTGATTTGCTATCGGAATATTGGGGAAGGGGAAAGCAAATATGGCCGTAACGATATTTCCATGAAGCTCGAGATCTTTTACTATTCCAAGTTCCAATAATGAATATCCAATAGCGGGATGCTGCACACTTGAAATTGCATCGATAATATCTTGTTTTGTTTTCACGATATTCTCCTAATTTGATTTTTTATTTTTTTAAAATGGTTTATAAAGGTATTAATGCTATTGCGATATCAACTCCGATAATACCTCCTCCAATTATCAAAACTTTTTTGCCTTCTGGTAAAAAGGATAAGTAAATGCTTTTTTGCCTTTTGTCAAGAAACAGCTAAAAAATTTATCGCTCTGAAAAATATACCTCCAGCACCAGGAGGAATACAACATGTTGTGTTCCTCCTGGTGCTCTTAAAGCGTTCCTGGTCTGTTTTCTCTTCAAGAATCACAGACCATACCAGAGGCGATTTGAATATTTAAAGGAATGTCGGTTAATAAAATCAGATTATTCATCAAAAAAGACTGCCATTTCAATAACTTAGGCAGGTTTTAAAAAATTGACTCTACCTGTCCTACATATTTGTAGGACAGTTCCTTTTCAGCATCTAAAACAACAGACCCCCGTTCCCTGGTACGCCTTATGGAATCAAGCTTTGACAGCAATTTGCGTACCCTTTCAAGGGGCGTTTTGCCTACCGTCAAATACCAGGGATCTTTTCCCATTTCCACATCAATGATTTCAATGATTACTTCAATGGTATTCTGTTTTTATTCTAATCATGGGAGGTCGCAATACTCACATTTTCCTTGTCATTTTATCCCAGATCATCTAACTATGGCTTTTTTACTTTTAATCAAAAAGGATTTTCATGTCCTGGACAGGTGAATTAATCGCCATTGGCACTGTACTTTGCTGGACCATCAGTGTCCAGTTTTTCGAAGCTGCATCAAAAAAAATAGGCGCAGCTGCCGTCAATATTATCAGACTTACTGTCGCCTTGATTCTTTTCAGTTTTCTTTTATTTTTCAGGCATGGCTATATCCTTCCTGTTCAATTCCCGGCACATGCCTGGTTTTATCTGTCCTGTTCCGGGATTATCGGTTTTTTTATAGGAGATATTTTCCTTTTCAAGGCCCTTGTTGAAATAGGCCCAAGGGTTACCATGCTGATCTTCAGCCTGTCTGCACCCACCGCAGCCATAATTGGCTGGTCATTTTTAAATGAAAATTATATCCTTCATCAATGGATAGGTATGTTTGTCACGCTTTTTGGTGTGGGGATTGTCATTCTTGAAAAAAATCAAAAAACTTCAACGTTAAAAATCAGAGACATTTCATTAAAGGGTGTTCTGTTTGGATTTGGTGCCATGTCAGGACAGGCTGTCGGATATATTTTAAGTAAAATCGGCACGCAGACAGAATCAGGATATCTGGATGCCTTTGCCTCAACCCAGATCAGGGCGCTTGCGGCAGTACTGTGCTTTCTTGTTTTTTTTACCGTCACGGGGAAATGGGGAAAGGTTAAAACTGCCTTGAAAGATACAAGGG
>JAOZRF010000385.1 GCA_029940245.1 Desulfobacula sp. | reverse complement strand
CCTGGCCTCCAAATCCTGCAAATTTTATTTCTGTTTGCATTGGTTTCTCCAAAAATAACTATAGTGTTAAAATCAGTAGTGTTAAAATTTTGTATTTTATTCAGGGGTTTTAAAATCACCCAGTTCATAATAGGGCACCATGGTCTCTTCAGCCCATTTCAACGCATCAAGAGGGGTAAGCCCCCAATTGGTCGGGCAGGTGGATATTACTTCCACAAAACTGAAACATTTGCCTTCAATCTGATATTCAAAGGCTTTTTTAATGGCTTTTTTGGTTTTGTTGACCTGCTGGGGTTTTAGAACAGCCTGCCGGGTGATATAACTGGATGTTACCAGTTGACTTAAGAGGTTTGCCATTCTGATGGGCATCCCGGTAAGGTCTGTATTTCTTCCCATGGGTGCAGTGGAAGCCCGTTGGCCCGGCATGGTGGTGGGAGCCATCTGTCCACCCGTCATGCCGTAGATGGCATTATTGATAAAAATGGTGGTAAATTTTTCTCCCCGGTTGGCTGCGTGAATAATTTCTCCCATGCCGATGCTGGCCAAGTCCCCGTCTCCCTGGTAGGTAAATACAATCAAATCAGGTCGGACTCTTTTAATGCCTGTGGCCATGGCAGGTGCCCTGCCGTGAGCTGCTTCCTGGAAATCACAGTTAAAATAATTATATGCCAGGACGGCACACCCGACGGGGGCTATACCAACGGTTCTTCCCTGGATGCCCAGTTCGTCAATGACTTCTGCAATAAGCCTGTGTACAATGCCGTGGGTACAGCCCGGGCAGTAATGCGTCATAGTGTCGCTGAGGGCTTTTGGCTTTGAAAATGCTTTTCCCATTATATACTCCTAAATCAATGCTTTGATAATTTTGATAATTTTTTCCGGTGACGGGATATCTCCACCGCATTCACCGTAAAATTCAACGGGGCGCTGGCCTTTGACACAACGTTCAACATCTTCCACCATTTGTCCCATGTTCATCTCAATGCTGATGACAGCTTTACAGCTTTCTTTGGTGGCAGCATCATAAACTGCCTGTTCCGGAAAGGGGAAAACGGTTTTGGGTCTTAACATGGCCACTTCAATACCTTCTTCCTTTAAAAGGTCAATGGCGGTCCTGCACACCCGGCTCATGGTGCCGAAGCTTGTTATAAGCACCTTGTAATCTCCGTCTGCGTTATAAATTTCAAACCGGATTTCCTCTTGTTTCATCTGGGCGTATTTGGCTTTCAAGGCCAGGTTGTTGTTATTGAGTTCTGTGGGATCCAGAAACAAAGATTTAACCAGGTTTCTTTTTTTGCTTTTCCGTGTATCCATGCCGTTTGTGGCCCAGTCGTCTTTGTTGGAGGCCTTTGTTGCCAAATTCTCAGGGAACTCAACAGGTTCCATCATCTGGCCGATGAGTCCATCTCCCAGGACCATGACAGGCCCTCTGTATTTTTCTGCCAGAGTAAATGCCTGCATGGTCATTTCAACAGCTTCCTGGACCCCGTCTGGTGCCATGACCAGTATATGGTAATCTCCGTGGCCTCCGCCTTTGGTGGCCTGAAGATAATCCGCCTGGGAGGGTAGAATGCCGCCGAGCCCCGGGCCGCCACGCATTATATTGACAAAGACAGCCGGACAGTTGGCCGCAGCAATATAGGAGATGGCCTCGCCCATCAGGCTGATACCGGGAGAGGAAGAGGTTGTCATGACCCGTGCCCCTGCGGCTGCTGCACCAAAGATCATATATCCGACAGCTACTTCGCTTTCTCCCTGGAGAAAAACCCCGCCCTCTTCGGGCAGCCTTTTTACCATATATTCGGCAACTTCAGACTGGGGGGTGATCGGATATGCAAAATAATTTATACAGCCTGCTCTGATGGCTGCTTCAGCGATTGCTTCATTTCCTTTCATTAATACTTTTGCCATTATATTTATCCTTTAATTTACATCTGCCGTCTTGGTTTCAATAATACTGATGGCTACATCCGGGCACATGATACAGCACATGGTGCAGTGAATACAATCTTCAGGCCTTGCCTGAAACACGGGGAAATGTCCTTTTGCATTGACCTTGTCTGTGATCTCAAGGACGTTTTTGGGGCAGACACTGACACAAAGCCCGCATCCCTTGCACCTTTCAGAATCAATAATATGTTCGTACGCCATTTAAAATACTCCTTAAATTATCAAAGACTTTTTCCAGGGTGGTACCAATGTCCTGTCAATGGTCAATACCGGACACTGAAACCGGTCCATATCAAGTTGTGGTATCATCCGGGATGAAGCCGTTATAAATTCAATTTTAAGACCAGTGGCGTTTGCCACCGCCTTGACAAGATCATATCCCTTATAAATGTGCTCGGGAGTGGTTTCGTCAATAAGGTTGGCATTGGACACAAGTCCTGTGATTTTTAGTTTTGAAGATGTTTCAATCTCCTGTTTTATTTTAAGACAGCCCGCAACTGTTTCCGTATATGGTCTGAACAGGTTTATGACCTGAAGCATCCGGACTGTTTTCTGGTTTAAATAATTTTCAAGGGCTGCCAATACTTTTACACCCACATCGTCTCCACCAACATCCAGGATGGTCAGTTCAGCGGGCTGCTGGATCATATCCGCCACGGCCGGTGCGAGAATGGGCAGATCAGCATGCACGTATTGACGATCGGGCAGTACCACTTCAACACCAAGTTTTTTCAGGGCAATCCTTGCTTCCCTTGATCTGAAATAGGGATTGACAAGATCAAGGTCCGTGATTTTAACTTCCATCCCTTTCAGCCTGGATTTCGCGGCAAGGTTTACAGCGATTTCGGATTTGCCGCTGCCATAGTTGCCTGCAATGATCACAATACCTTTAATATCAATGTCCAAACATTTTTCCTTCAGTCATAAAGTCCTAAGTAAACAATCTAAAACTTGAATTAAATCAAATTAGGCCCTGTTTTGCAAACATTTTTTTTCTTTGCGCTTTGTTCAGGTCATGTTTTACGGATGCTTTTTGAACTTTTAAGGGAATGTCGATTAATAAAATCAGGTCGTGCGTCAAAAAAGACCGCCATTTCAAGGGTTTCGGGAGATTTTTAAAAATAGATTCTACCAGTTCCACATATTTGTGGAACTGGTCATCCGGCACCTTGGAAACCAGGGAACCCCTATTTTTGCAAACCCTTATGGAATCTAACTTTGGCAGCAATTTATGGACCCTTTCAAGGGGTGTTTTGCCTACCGTCAAGTACCAAATGTGAAAAGCCTGGCCCTGAGGGCCGGTATATTTACAATAATCTGACTATCAATAATCTGACTATCATCATGGTAACAGAATTCGGGGTGTTTAGTTCTGGCTAAAGTCAAGATCAATAAATTTTCAAAAAAACACTGGATTTATGTTGCTTTTAGCTCTAAGTACATAAAATTCAGAAGAT
>JAOZRF010000384.1 GCA_029940245.1 Desulfobacula sp. | reverse complement strand
GCCAGTTACTTATCAGTGATGATGGGGGCATCATCATGGGAAATGGCAGAATGCAAATCCTTTATTCCATTGATCGGACAGGTTCCATTAATCAGACATCAAAAGAGATGAAAATGTCTTACAAAGCAGTCTGGAGCAAGATCAAGTCCACTGAAAAAAATTTTGGAAAACCAGTTGTCCATTCAGATAAAAAAACAGGTACAAGACTGACGGACGAAGGCAGAAGTCTGCTTGAAAAATACAGACAATTAAAAAAATGTTGTATGCAAACCGATGACACCATATTTGAGGATATTTTTTTAGATTAAAACAATTATATCACACCAGAATTTTAAGAACGTATTGTTGTTTCAAGATTAATATTATATTTTTTAATCCTGTTCCAGACAGTAACACGATTTACACCAAGGATACGTGCTGCCTGGGACTGGTTCCCATTACTTTGTCGAAGAGCTAAAAGAAGTTCGTCTTTTTTTTGAAAAACTGTGTCATGCCTTAATGGATGAACAACAAGCGAATCCACAGGTTCATTTGTCTTTGGTGCCAATGTAATTTTTTGGGGAAGATGTTCAAGAAGAATCAGTCCTTTTTCAGCAATCACAAAGGCATACTCCAGCGTCCCTTTTAATTCCCTGATATTTCCAGGCCAGTTGTATTTCATAAACAAGTCCATTGTTTCCTGGGACAGACCGGTTATATTTTTACCAGTTTTTGACATAAGTCGTTGTATAAAGGTATTCACCAGTAAAGGGATATCTTCTCTTCGTTCCCTTAAAGGAGGAAGGAAAATGGGAATTATATTGATACGAAAAAGAAGATCTTCTCTGAATTTATTCTGCGCCACCAAGTGTTCAAGATTCTTATTTGTGGCCGTAATGATGCGTACATCCGACCTTATTGGCTTATGTTCGCCTACGCGCTCAAACTTTTTGCTGTCAAGTATTCTGAGCAATTTCACCTGAATGGAAAGTGGAATGTCTCCAATCTCATCCAGAAAAATATCTCCTCCATTGGCAGCTTCAAATCGCCCTATCCTGTGCTGGTAAGCCCCTGTAAAAGAACCTTTGATATGGCCGAATAATTCACTTTCAAGAAGGGATTCATTCAATGCAGCACAATTAAAAGGGACATAAGCTTTATCTTTTCTCATACCTGACCAGTGTATGGCACTGGCAACCAGTTCTTTTCCAGTCCCGCTTTCACCATAAATGATCACAGGAGCATCACTGGTTCCCACCTTAAGAATGATATTAAACACCTGCTGCATGACAGGAGATGTCCCGATGATGCCATAAAAACCATCTTCAGAATCAAGTTGACGTGAAAGTTGGGCCACCTCCCGGTCCAAACGGTGCTGTTCTGATACATCTGTAATGGTCTCAACAGCGCCAAGTGGGTTTCCCTGCTCATCTCGAAGTACTGTGGCATTTTTTAATGCCGGCATATAGGTACCGTCTTTTTTTATTACATTACAACGGCACTGCTTGAGACCGGGGTGTTCAGGGTCAAACAGGGCACACCACCAGGACTTTTCCTTTTCGCTTTTTCTCACAAGTTCACAGGCATCACAATCCAGCATGGTACAGGAGCTTCCTATTAGATCCTTGGATGTATATCCGGTAAGGAGCTCAAAAGACTGGTTGACCATGACAATGGTGCCGTCGGATGCAACGACGATTAAGCCTTCATGCATGGTATTAATGATTCGATTCCAGTATTTATGCAGATTTTGTTTAAGCAATTATATTAATATCCTTATTTGATTAAATTGTTTGCTCCCAGGGCCTGTTTAAATATTAAACAGGTTTAATAGGTGTTTAAAAAAAAATAACAGGTATTTAAATACCATTTACCATATTCAGGTGCAAGTAAAATTATAATAAAAATTAATTTAGTAATAACAATAAGATATACGATTTTTTCAATATGCAAAAAAATTGGCAAGAAATTTGCTGTTATGGTTACTCTATAAAAATATGAGTTGAGAATCACTATCTAATTTAAAGGAGTGTATAGTGCCGGCAAACCGAAATATTGATTTACAGGATATAGACTGGCCCATAAGTATTCTCAATTGTAAAAAAGAAGTGAGCCAAATGAAAAGTGGGGACCAGATAGAAGTCCTGGTGAAAGATATTGATGTTGTAAATAATATTACTGCTCTTATTAAACCACTTTTTGATCACAGTATAGAAACCCACAGGGAAACAAAATGTTACAGGCTTATTATTAAGAAAAGCTAAACAGATATTTGATAAAAACATAATGTTTAAACATAATATATAATGAATCCGTCATATTCAATGGGAATTAAGGAGGTTTTATGGATTTAAGTCGTCGCGGCTTTTTTAAAGTACTAGGTGCCGGCGGTGCAGCACTGGGTGCCGGACTCGGCACGGCAAATGCCGGCGAAAAACCGGCACCATCTTTGGATAGCCTTGGCTGTCTTGTGGATACTACGCTCTGCGTGGGGTGCAGAAAATGTGAGCAGGCCTGCAACCAACGTCATAATCTTCCAAAACCTGTTGAGTCTTTTGAAGAACTGACTGTTCTTGAAAAAGAAAGACGTATGGATGAAACATCTTATACTGTAGTCAACAAATATTATCCTGAAAATATAGGCACCCTTACCTGGCGGGAACGACCGACGTTTGTAAAATTCCAGTGCATGCATTGCAATGATCCGTCCTGTGTATCAGCTTGTATCGTAGGAGCTCTGACCAAACAGAAAAATGGTGCAGTGACGTATGATGCAAAAAAATGCATCGGATGCAGATATTGTATGGTGGCCTGTCCTTTTCAGGTTCCAGCTTATGAATATGATAATGCTCTGACCCCCCAGGTCAGAAAATGTACTTTCTGTTTCAGTTATGTTGAGGATGGAGGACTTCCTGCCTGTGCCCAGGTGTGTCCTAGAGAAGTCATGACTTTTGGGAAGAAAAAAGATCTTTTACACCTGGCTGAATGGAAAATGAAGAATAATCCTGGCAAATATGTAGATCATATTTATGGACAAAAAGAAGTTGGCGGCACATCCTGGCTATATCTTGCTTCAGAACCCTTTGATACTATAGGTTTCCCCAAGTTAAGCCATGATGCTCCCCCACGACTGACAGAAAAGATACAGCATTCTTTATTCCAGTATTTTGCCGCACCTATTATTTTATACACATTTCTTGGTGGTGTAATGATGGCCACAGGCTTTATGAAAAATGACAAAAAAAAGATAACAGATAAAGCATCGGAAAAAGGAGATAATAATGAGTGAAGCAGCAGCACCGGTTCAGGAAAAATTTCTAACTCCCGGTGTCATGGTTATGCTGGGAATGATGGCCATTGGAGGCCTCTTTATCGCCACCCGGTTTATTTTTGGTATCGGTGCGGTGACCAATTTAAACAATCAGTATC
>JAOZRF010000383.1 GCA_029940245.1 Desulfobacula sp. | reverse complement strand
CAAAGATATTAAAGATCTTGAGGAACTTTCCCATGCCATCCATCAAAGCGCTTTGTGCGGCCTGGGTCAGACAGCAGCCAATCCCGTCCTTTCCGCATTAAAATATTTCCGAGATGAGTTTGATGCCCACGTTAAAGAGAAAAAATGCCCTGCTAAACGTTGTTCAGCCATGCTCAAATTTGAAGTCGATCCTGACCTTTGTAAAAAATGCGGTCTTTGTTTTAAAAGCTGTCCTGCCGATGCCATTACATGGAAAAAGAAAGAAGTTGCCGTAATCAACAAAGAAAAATGTATCAAATGTATGAGCTGTTTTGATAAATGCAAATTCGATGCTATCTTCTAGACCCATAAAACCGGAGGCAAACTTTGTCTCCGGCCACAAATGCTGTTCTTAAAAAATGATATGATCAAGGCTTTCTCTTGTCTTTGAGCACCTGATTTGAGATCACAATTCTCTGAATTTCACTGGTGCCTTCATAAATGGTAAACACCCGTGCATCCCGATAAAATCTTTCAACATTATAATCTTTGGTAAACCCATAACCCCCATGTATCTGGATGGCCCTTGCCGTGATGTCATTCACCATTTCAGAGGCAAACAGCTTGGCAATGGAAGCTTCCCTGGTATAGGGTACTTTTCTGTCTTTCAAGGATGCGGCTGAAAAAATCAATTGTTTGGCCGCTTCAATCTGTGTGGCCATATCTGCGATCTGGAAGCGTATGGCCTGGTGTTTTGCAATGGCTGTACCAAATTGTTTCCTTTTTTTTGCATATTTTACGGCAGCATCAAAGGCAGCCATGGCAACCCCGTATGATTGGGCAGCAATGCCTATTCTACCACTGTCCAGACCGGACATGGCAATTTTAAAGCCATCCCCTTCTTTGCCGACCATACTGGATACCGGAACCCTGCAGTTTTCAAGTATGATATCCGTTGTATCAGATGCCCTCAGTCCCATTTTATCTTCCACACGACCCACGATTAACCCCGGCGTTCCCTTGGGGATAACAAAGCAGGAGATCCCCCTGTGGCCCTTGCTCTCATCTGTTTTTGCGGTTACCAGAACCACTTTTGAATTTTTGCCCGTGGTAATAAAGCGCTTGGTTCCGTTGATAATATAGTGATCGTCATCTCTTACTGCTGTTGTCTGCTGATTGACCGGATCAGATCCGGCATCGGGCTCAGTTAAGCCGAAGGCACCAATTATTTCACCGGAAGCCAGGGGGACCAGAAATTTTTGTTTTTGTTCTTCTGTCCCAAATTTATAAAGCGTTTCACACACAATTGAATTTTGTACGGACATGACAACTGATGTTGACGCACACGAGTAAGCAATCTCCGACAATGCCAGAACATAGGAAATCGTATCCGCAGACTCACCGCCATATTTTTGTGGGATCATCATCCCCATTAATCCGAGTTCACCCATCTGCCTGAAATTTTCAGCGGGAAATTCCTTTGTCTTATCCCTTTCTGATGCAGTTGCAGCAACGACTTTCCGGGAAAACTCCCTGACCATATTCTGAATCATCACCTGTTCATCAGTAAGCTTGAATAACATGATTTACTCTCCCCCAATTTTTTTTTAACCGCTATGGTGCATAAACCACAACAATAAGTTCTGCATCTGTTTTACCGGTATTTCGAAGGTCATGTTTAATGCCGGAATTAAAGTGGAGTGAATCTGTTTTTTTCAATTGATTGACATTATCTCCGACCTGGACCTCAACCTTGCCTTTAAGAACATAGATAAACTCTTCTCCATCATGCTGAAATCCCACTCCATCATGGCCTTTACCAGCTTCAATCACGATCTGAAAGGCCCTGAGATGTTTATTTTCAGCATTGGGGGTCAATGGTGTATAGGCATAATTATCCGTCCGCCTGGTATAAGCCTTGGATCTTTCTTCAATGGCATCATCCTGCTCTTTGAGCAAAAAACTTGAATCAATATGAAGGGTTCTGGAAATTTGCAAAAGAGTTCCAACGGACGGCCTTTGATCACCGACCTCAATTTTCTTGATAAATTCTTTTGACAACCCTGTTTCATTGGCCATGGTATCCAGACTGATTTTCTTATCAAGTCTGGCCCGCCTGATCCTCTTACCAATGGGTGTAATTCCTTTCTTTTTAACCATAATATCTCCCGTTAATCGATGGATTCAATCCAGTTTTCACTGTCTTCAGCTTTCCCGTATTGTATGGCGGTCAATGCATTATAAAACTTCATGGCTGTTTCACCAGGTGTACCATCGCCAATGGAAACGACTTGATCCCCATATCTTATTTCGCCCACAGGAGAAACAACCGCAGCCGTTCCGGAGCCGAACACTTCGATCAGTTTGCCGTTTTCATGAGCCTTAAACACTTCATCAATACTGATTTTTCTTTCAGATATATTCATTCCCCATTTTTTTGCCAGGGTGATGACAGAATGTCTTGTAATACCCGGCAAAATTGTTCCGGTAAGATTTGGGGTCACCAGCTCATCCTCCAGAAGAAAAAAGATATTCATGGCACCCACTTCTTCAATATATTTTCTTTCAATGGCATCAAGCCAGAGTACCTGGGCATACCCTTCTTTTTTTGCTTCTTCAGATGCAATCAGGCTTGCGGCATAGTTACCTGCCGTCTTAAATTCACCCACACCGCCTTTAGCAGCTCTGACGTGATCCTTTGAAACCCAGATTTTCACAGGGTTCAATCCTTCGGCATAATATGCACCAACAGAAGAAAGAATAATAAAAAATCTATAGGTAAAAGATGCCCGTACCCCTAAGAACGGATCGATTGCAATAATTGTGGGTCGGATATACAAAGAAGTCCCAAGGGTTTCAGGAACCCATTTCTCTTCCAGCCGGATCAATTGTTTTAAAGCATCCATGACAAAATCAATGTCAAATCGCGGGATGCACATTCCTTTTGCAGACCGGTTCATTCTTTTAAAATTATCTCTGGGCCTGAAAAGACAGATCTTTTTATCCGGGGTTTTATATGCTTTTAATCCCTCAAAAATTGCCTGGCCATAATGAAAAACCATGGCAGAAGGGGCAATAGAAAAATCAGCATAAGGCACAATTTCAGGATCATGCCACCCTTTATCCTCAGAATAATCCATGACAAACATATGATCTGTGAATACCTGACCAAATCCCAGGTCTGAATCTTTTGGTCGTGTTTTGTTTGTCTTAGCCTGGGTGACTTTAATTTCCATTATATCCTCCAATAAATATGAATTAAATTAACTTTATTTGCTTAAATTTTTATGAGCACAAAACCAAGGCTTTGTCAAAATAATTATACCCTATTATATCTATGCCTTCATTTATATTGACGCGCTTATTTTTTTTAAACTACTATATTAAATTATCCATAAAAAGAAAATGCTAAAAATATCAGATTCGGAAAACCGTT
>JAOZRF010000382.1 GCA_029940245.1 Desulfobacula sp. | reverse complement strand
CAACAAGGAGGAGAGAAAACATGTCAGAACTATCAAAATTGACTAAAATGTTTAACCAAAACACAATTACTAGAAGACAGTTTATAACCCGGCTTTCAGCGCTTGGTCTTGCAGCGACTATTTCCCCTGCTCTGCTCGCAGGTACAGCCCGGGCTTCAGTCCCTAAAAAAGGGGGTCGTATGATACTCGGGTGTACTGGTGGTTCAACCACTGATTCCATGGATCCTGGAACACTGACTTCCAACATGAATCAGAACATCAACTGGCAGATAAGAAACAATCTTGTGGAAATCGACCACAATTTTAATGCCATACCTGAACTTGCCGAGTCCTGGGGAGCATCTCCAGACGCAAAAGTTTGGACATTCAAGCTGCGCAAGGGTATAGAGTTTCATAATGGCAAAACCATGACAGCCGAAGATGTGATCTATACCTATAACCACCATCGCAGTGAAAAATCCAAATCAGCAGCTAAAGCATATTTAAAAAGTATTGACAGTATGAAAGCCAATGGAAAGTATGAAATTGTTTTTAAACTTTCCGGGGGCAGTGCTGATTTCCCGTTTATCCTTGGTGATTACCATTTAGGCATTTGTCCGGCTGGAACCAAAGGTCAGGAATGGGAAAAGGGAATAGGCACAGGCGGTTATGTTCTTGAGAATTGGGAACCGGGTGTGAGAGCTTTTTCAAAACGCAATCCCAATTACTGGAAAGAGGGAAGAGCCCACTTTGATGAAGTTGAGACCCTGTCCATAGTTGATACCAATGCCAGGACAAATGCTTTAAAGACCGGCCAGATAAACTACATGGATCGTGTTGAATTGAAAACAGTCCATCTCATGAAAAGAATGCCCGGGATAAATGTCAAAGCTACAACAGGAACAGCACACTACACCATCCCCATGCTGGTAAATCAAAGCCCCTATAATGACAATAATGTTCGCACTGCTTTAAAGCTTGCTGTTGACCGTGAGGCATTGGTTAAACAAATTTTGCGGGGGTATGGCGAAGTCGGCAATGACCATCCCATTGCACCTGTAAATAAATATTATGCAAAAGATCTGGAGCAAAGGAAATATGATCCGGACCAGGCCAAATTTTATATGAAAAAAGCAGGCATGCTGGATCATGTCTTTAATCTGCACGCTGCAGATGCTGCATTTGCCGGAGCAGTGGATGCTTCTGTCCTTATGAAGGAACAGGCAAAAAAAGCCGGCATCAAGATTAATGTTGTCAGAGAGCCTGATGATGGATACTGGAGCAATGTCTGGATTAAAAAAGAGTGGTGCATGTGTTATTGGGGTGGACGTCCCATTGAAGACATGATGTTCTCAGTTGCTTATGCAGACGGAGCCCCATGGAATGATACCCATTGGTCAAATGCTAAATTTAACAAACTGCTGGTAGACGCAAGAGCAGAGCTGGATGAAATTAAACGCAGGAAGATGTACCATGATATGCAGGAAATATGCAGAAATGACAGTGGAACGGTTGTTCCCATGTTCAACCAGATGGTTGAAGCCAGTTCAGATAAGCTGGGACATGGACCTATTTCCGGTCACATGGCTATGGATGGCATGAGAACTGCCGAACGCTGGTGGTTCAAGTCTTAAATCACTGCTGTTTATTACAAACCGGCCGAAGGTTGCACCTTCGGCCGGTTTGTGTTTCTATGGTTTTCTGGCGGATATAATGGTTGCTTCACCAATTTTTTCAGCACGCTTTGCCGCATGTTTCATCTGTTGCTGGATAGATCCGTCATCTATACTTGAACGAATTAAGGTATTTGCCTCGTTTATCTGTTTTTCCGAGCAAAAACAATAGATTGAATCTGCCTTTTGAAAATCAGTATCCAAGGCCAACCAAGGGTCCTGATAATATTGTTCCTGAAATAGTTTCCCGGATGGTATGGTTGTTTGAATATCTGTAAATCCTAACTCCCCAAGCCGGGATATTAATTCCGGGACAGGAATATATCTTGCCTGTATTGCAAGGGCTGCCGTTTCAATGTATTTGTAATTCCAATATGCACCGGAACAGGGGTTGAGTTGTTCCTGTGAACTTGTGTTGATGGTCAGGACGCCGCCTGGTTTAATAACGCGTTTGCTCTCCTTTAAAAAAAGCGTCAGGTTTGGGAAAGACGGCTCTTTATCAAGGTGATGGAGAACCTGGTTCACCATATAGGCATCAAAGAAATTATCAGCAAAAGACAGATCAAGAATGTTTCCAATCTGCAAATAAACATTTTTAGCGTCTCCAATTTTTTGTTTTGTTTCTGCATACCCTTGTTCAGATCCCTCCACTCCATGGATTTCTTTTATATGGTGTCTGATGTAGTCTATATATGGCCCTGTACCAAATCCACCTTCCAGAATAATTTGTTCTTCAACAGGTATTGGAGTTTGTCCAAAAATGTGTAAAATTTCCAATAAGCCGTTGGGTTGCCGGTTATGGTCATACGATATAAACGAATCATTATAGTTACAATAAGACGAGGCATTTTTTTTCGGTATATTCATCGGTATCCTTTTTAGTTGTAATGAAGACGATTGGCTTATAAAAGTAATTTTTCCAACGTCTTAAAATTGCAATTTTTTTTAAATCACGGCATAGACTGACTATAATGTTGCAGATAATTCATATGGATGCAAGGATTGATTCCATTTTCCACGGCTTAGAAATCCAAGTTAACCCAATAATAGATCCCAGCAAACCAGTTGAAAACAAAAAATTTGATTACATCAAATAATGCCGGCCGAAAGGTGATATATTCAATAATTCCGAATCACTCTTTTTGTTTTTCCCATTGTACTTCGTTCTATTGAGTCGGGTTTTAAATGAACCATTCAGATATTTCATGATCACAATCTATGTTGATGTCTGGTTTATGTCAAACACAAATAATTGGAATACTGTTTGGAGTAAATGATAAATTGTCGGAAATACAAATATTGGTAATTCCGACACTTTGCTCTCCAAGAGCCAAAATAAGATACTTCGACCATTGGGAAAAAGCAGATGGATGTTTTAAGATCCATTAAAAAATATTTTTAGTTTTGAGAACTAAAAATTTTGTACTATAATCGCCTGAACAGGAATTCATACCGATACTGAATGCGGGTAAAACTGATGGGGAAAAGGCTGAAATGAATACCAGAGAAGTTATTGATAAAATATTTAAAGATCCAAAAATAAAATACGAATTGTCAGAGTTTGGAACACTTGGGAAACCAATAGGTGATATCATTGAGATTTATCCAAAAGTTATGGACTCGGGTCGTGAAGCTGGGGCGGGACGTCCTGTTTATTGAACGCATTATCAAATTTTTGAAACCCGGCGGCAGGGCAGCCATTGTTCTTCCCCGCTGCAAGCGCAAGCGAAAAAGAGTTGTTTAATCAATTGCAGGCTGAAATGGAAAGCTGTTCGAC
>JAOZRF010000381.1:1733-3440 GCA_029940245.1 Desulfobacula sp. | reverse complement strand
GACTCAAGTGTATCTACTCCCTTTTGGCCATTTTGAGCACCAAAGACATCAAGGCCTTTTTCTTCAAGCACATTGGTGATGGCATATACATTTCTCATATCATCATCCACGACCAGAATCTTTTTTCCGGTAAAGACGGATTCACGGTCATGTAACACTCGAATCATTCTTCGTTTTTCCTCTGGCAAATTCTCTTCAACCCGGTGTAAGAATAATGTTGTTTCATCAATCAGTTTTTCCGCAGATTTTACCCCTTTTATGATTATTTTTTCTGCGTATTCATTAATAATAGCCTCTTCTTCAAACGTTAACTCTTTCCCTGTATAAACGATGATTGGTATCTCTGTGATGGTGTCATCCTCTTTTATCCGGGTTAGGAATTCAACACCAGAGATATCAGGTAATCCCAGATCCAAGATGATGCAATCAAATGTTTGATAACTTAATAATTTAAAAGCCTCTTTACCACTGGCGGCCTGGGTCGTTTGCACATCACCATTTCCGATAAGTTCGACCATAGCCTTTCTTTGAACTTCATCATCTTCCACCACCAGTAATTTTCTAATATTAGTTGAAATCAAGTGCTCTATTTTTTCAAAAGCCTCATCCAGAAGAGAGATCGTCACAGGTTTGGTGATAAAACCAATAGCACCCATTTTCCGGGCTTCCACACTTTTATCATGCGCCGACATAAAATGAACTGGTATATGACGGGTCTTGGGATGTTGTTTCAGGCGGTCCATCACAGTCCATCCATCCATGCCAGGGAGTCCAATATCAAGTATAATGGCACTGGGTTCATAATAATCAGCAAAATGAAGCCCTATTTCACCATCTCCTGCAACAAGTACTTTATACTCTCTTTCTCTTGATAGATCAGATAAGGTCTTTGCAAATCTGGAATCATCTTCAATGATAAGAATAATTTTATCACCCTTTTTGATAGCGTTTCTATCATCAGGTATAAAAACGGAGTCTGGCGAAGAAGGATCAATGATTTTTTTTTCTAATCCAGGTGGTTGCTCTAATCGGGTGTTCAAAATATTTGAATCAGAAGTATTCCCGGAAATCTGCTCGAATTGTTTTTCCAAAATTTCAGGCAGATATACGATGAATGAACTTCCTTCTCCGGGTGTGCTTTTGAGTTCAATAACACCACCCAGCAACTTTGTAAGTTCTCTTGAAATCGAAAGGCCCAAACCTGATCCACCATATTTTCGACTGGTTGTACCATCGGCTTGTTGAAATGCTTCAAATATCAACTTTTGTTTATCTGTAGGAATCCCCTCACCCGTATCTGCAATTATAATAGCGATAGCGTTCTCAGAGGTCAAATTAAATTCGGACAGATCCTTATCTTTTCCTGGTCTCTCCATTGTTAGACAGATTGAACCATTTTCTGTAAATTTCAATGCATTTGAAATCAAATTTTTAATGATCTGCTCCAGTCTCTGCCCATCTGTTTTAACCCGTTCAGGCAATTTAGAGGAAAGATTAACTAAAAATTTAAGCCCCTTATTCTCTGCCTGGGGGCTAAATTGTCGTTGAAACCGTTCTGCCATATCATTCAGGCTAAAATTTTCCAAATGAAGCTCCATTTTACCGGATTCAACTTTTGACAAATCAAGAATTTCATTGATCAAATCAAGTAATTCTGTACCGGATAGATGGATTGTATTTGAGTATTCCTGCTGTTTCGGTGTTAGA
>JAOZRF010000381.1:0-1723 GCA_029940245.1 Desulfobacula sp. | reverse complement strand
AGTATTAAGCTCTTTCTGGCTCTCCAATAATAGCTCGTATTTCTTGATCTTCTGATCCAAAAGTTCCAGATCAGCTATGTTACACTTATCTAACTCCGCTTGTAATGTTTCAAGTTCTGTATTCTTATTCTCTATAGAACTCTTTTGCTCTTCAAGCAATTGGGTCTGCTCTTCAAGCTCTTCATTTGTCTGTCTTAGCTCTTCCTGCTGCTCCTGAAGTATTATTTCAGAATCAATCAATGTTTTTTTCTGGGTTTCAAGAATTTCGTTGGCCTCTCTCAATTCCTCTTGCTGGCTTTGTAAACTTTCAGCCTGATCCTGTGTTTTCTCAAGTAATACTGCCATCTCATCTCTGGATTCAGATGATTCAAGTTTCACGGCGATGTTTTGTGATACTGCATCCAGAAATTCAATGTGTTGATCTGTAAACATCTGAATTGATGCAAGCTCAATAACCCCTTTAATTGTATTTTCGAGTTTGATGGGATAAACAAGTATAGTTCCGGGAACTGTGTTGCCCAAACCCGATGTAATGTGAATATAATCATCCGGAATGTCTGATATCAGGATGGATTTTTGCTCACGAGCGGCTTGGCCCACAAGGCCTTCCCCGATCTTGAATTTATCAGAAACCTGTTTTCTCTTTTGATAGGCATAGCTTGAGGATAACTCCAGCATATTTTCAGAAGTTAATAGATAAAAAGCGCCGACCTGGGCGTCAAGGTATTCAGACAAAAACCGTATTGTAACGTCAGTAATGATTGGAATATTGTTTTCACCACTCAATTTTTTGTTCAGCTTGGTTTGTCCGATTCTAAGATAATTATCAGCCTTATTTTTTTCAGATGTTCTATTCAACTCATTGGTCATTTGAGACAACGCTTTACCCAACTGGTCTTTGCTGGAACGAATATCAATCTGTCTGGTGTAATCTCCCCGGGCAACTGCCCTGGCCTGATCAACAATAGATCTCATATTCTTGACCATTGCAATGGATGATGCATAAACACCAGATAAATTTTCATTTTCCGATTCCAGATCTATGGAAAGATCTCCCCGGGCGAGCTTATCAACGATCTCTTCAAGAGTTTCAGGATCTGTTCCCAATTGACGACTGGTGGTCCTAACAATAATGAAACTGATCAGACTGCCTAAAGCAATTGCAAAAAGGCTGCCTAAAATAATCAACACTTTCATTCTTTTAGAAGAGGTGTTTATGGTTTTTGATCTTTCAAACAGTAATTGTTTTTCTTCATTTACGAGCTCATCGACAATCTGCCGCATGTCGTCCATCAGTCTCTTGCCCTTGCCGGATTCTAAAAGGGCTGCAGCATCTTTGATCCGTAAGGGAAATTTATTTAATTCTCTGCGAGCCTTTATTAGAGGTAATATGGCGGCTTCATGCCATCTGGATACCAGGATTTTAATTTCAAGTATTTCATTATTCCAGATACCTTTATTTTCTAAATTTATACTGTTCAATTTCTCATAATGGAGGTTTAAGTCAGCCATGCCTTTTTTGAACGGTTCAAGGTTTTCCTCACGACCGGTTAATAGAAAACCTTTCTGGCCGGTTTCCTGATTCAACATATCTGTAAGAATGGACATAACCAAATCTGCCCCGTGATGATCATTTGCAAGTACAAATTTATTGTGCAAGGCGGTTAAATGAGCTCTAATCTCATCAAAGATATGTTTTCCCATTGGGTTTGATGATATTTTT
>JAOZRF010000380.1 GCA_029940245.1 Desulfobacula sp. | reverse complement strand
TGCCTGTCACGCAAGAGGTCGCGAGTTCGAGTCTCGTCACTCCCGCCACAAATACAAAGGGTTTTAGTGAAAACTAAAACCCCTTTTTTGTTTCAGAACGGATGGATTTAGTCGTTCCCTTTTTCAAGTTCTTTTACAATCGCATCTCCCATGGCAAGGGTTCCGACTATTTTATCTTTTTGGCTTGTGAGATCAGCCGTGAAAATGTTTTTTTCAAGAACATTTGAAATGGCTTTTTCAATGGAGCCGGCAGCATCTGATAGACCAAAGGTATATTTAAGCATCATTGCACCGGACAGGATCTGGGCAATGGGATTGGCAATACCTTTTCCGGCAATATCCGGGGCAGATCCACCGGCAGGTTCATAAAGACCAAATTTTTTTTCGTTCAGGCTGGCAGAAGGCAAAAGCCCCATGGAACCGGTAAGCATGGCACATTCATCAGAAATAATATCCCCAAACATATTACCACAAAGCAGCACATCAAATTGATGGGGATTTTTGACAAGCTGCATGGTTGCATTGTCAATATAGATGTGATTTAGGGTGACATCGGGAAACTCTTTTGCAATCTGAGTAACCGTTTCCCTCCAGAGAACCATGGAAGAAAGGACATTGGCCTTATCAACAGATGTCACGATATGGTTTCTTTGCCGGGCAGCCTTGAAGGCCATCCTGGCAATTCGTTCAATTTCAAACCGGGTATATACCATTGTATCAAAAGCTTTTTTGTCAGGGCCGTGTCCATGTCCTCCCTTTGGTTCACCAAAATAGATACCGCCGGTTAACTCTCGTACGCAGAGAATATCAAATCCATTTTTAACAATTTCAGGTTTTAAGGGTGAGGCAGATGCCAGGCAGGGAAATACCTTTGCAGGTCTAAGATTGCAATATAAACCAAAATGTTTTCTCAAGGGCAATAAAGCCCCTCTTTCCGGCTGATTTTCAGGTGGAAGAAGTTCCCATTTGGGACCGCCCACTGAGCCGAATAAAATAGCATCGCTTTGTTCGCAAAGGGTTAACGTGGAATCTGGTAAGGCTTTATGATGATGGTCAATGGCTACACCACCAATGTCTGCAAATTCAAATTCAAGGTTAAACCCATAAAGCCTGGAAGCTTTTTTAAGAATTTTAACAGCCTGTTCCATCACCTCTGGCCCGATTCCATCACCGGCAAGTACAGCAATTTTTTTCAATCTTGTAGATCTCCTGATTTTTTAAACTTTTATAACTTTTTTGGCGGAAAAGCCTTTATCATTTTTTTCGATTTCAAATTGTACGGTTTCGCCTTCTGAAAGTGTTTTAAAACCAGTCATCTCAATAGCTGAAAAATGAACAAACACATCATCGCCGTTTTCCTGTTCAATAAAACCAAAACCTTTTTTTGAATTAAACCATTTGATTTTTCCTTGCGTCAAAATTTTTCCTCCCTGGTTTTGTGTTAAAGCAATATATCTATACCAATTTGCTCTGGGAAACATTTTTAAGCAGAGCAACCCTTATATGTTTTAGGAGCTTTGTAAGAATGGCTTATTATTTCATTTGATAAAATGCAAGAAAAAAAAAGGGAGTTGATAAAAAAATCAACCCCCTCTTTTCTTGAACAATTCAAATTTTATGCTTTTCAGTTATTTTCTATTGCCATAGTCCGCATAAGTCATTGCTGTAAGCCTGTACACAAGGTGGGCCATTTTTGAAAATGGCAGGAATGCAAACAATTCAAAGATGGCAATCAGATGCAGGTAGTAAAGGAAATAAGAAAAATATTCCATGTGGGCAAGACGCGCCATTTCAGTCAGCATTCCGGTAAGACCCAGCGTAAAAACAACTCCAAGAATAAACCAGTCTTTGTAGTAGGTCAGCTGGTCATCTTTCTTATCCAGCCTGTTTTTGATCATCAGCCCACTACCGATAACCAGTGCAACACCAGAGATGTTGGCCAGCCATTTCATGGGATTAAGCTGTGAATAAGGCCCGGGTGATTGGGCAATATACAGCAAGATAAATCCGATACTGGTAACAATAAACAGACCGATAAATGAATAGAGAACCATCATATGCGGGGTTGCTCTATCTTTATTGGCTTCACATTCATTGAATTTGTCATGTTTGAGAACCACGGGGATAACCCTGATAAGTGCCTGAAAAAGTTCTTTGTAATTCAGGGTGGTCTTATCTGTTTTTCCTTCAAGAACTGCATTTTCATGAATATCCGTCAAGAAATTTTTCAGGCCGAGTAAAAAAATGATGACCACTACAGTTGCAGTCGGCACAAAAGTCAGATCCACAAACCAGGTTGAGAAAAAATCTGCCTGGGCAATCACATGTCCACCCTCGTGGACATGTGCCCAGTCAAAGTACGGGATGAATTCAAAAATTTTAGTCATGGTCTCGCCGGCCGTCATGGTAATAAACGCCAAGAGCGCAAACCAGATAGCGGGTATTCCAAGCAGAAATGGCAGCATTTTAGGGTTATTCACCGCTTTAGCCAGGGCTTTGGGCTTTGCATATTCCATGATGGCTACAGACCTTATAGCAGACAGAACATCTCCGGGTGCAGCCCCTCTCGGGCAGAGTTCGGAACAATCACCGCACTCATGGCACAGCCAGATATCACCACTGCAGATCAGTTTATCCTTAAGACCCCAGGAAGCAGCTATCATTTCTTTTCTTGGGAAGGGACTGTTTTCAGGTGCAATAGGGCAAGCAACGGAACAAGTAGCACATTGGTAACATTTCTTCAGTGTTTCACCACCAAGAGTTCTTATTTGAGCTATAAAGTCAAGATCTGGTTGGGCAAGATACTTTTCAGTCATATTTAATAACCTCCTAAACTATTTAAATAGTTTTGATTAGAATCCTTTGAATGGGTTTGGACCAAGGTCTTCAACCTCTTCAACAAAGTCATTGATTATTCCAGGAAGTTTGTCATATTCATCAATGGCAACTTCAACAAAGGCCACCCTCTCTTCTTCAAGTGCAAGACTTGTCAGTGCCTCTCCAATTTTCTTCACACGGACTTCGGCAAGTTCCGAACCTTTTATAAAATGGCACTGATAATCATCACCATGTTTACAACCAATGAGGATAACACCGTCCATCCCCTGAGCAAGAGCATCTTTAATCCAGATTACATTAACGGAGCCCAGGCATCTGACAGGGATAAACCTGACATTGGGCGAATAATCCATTCTGTTCATGCCTACCATGTCAAGGGCCGGAAATGCATCATTTTCGCAGATCAGGGCCAGGAATCTAAAGGGAGGTTCATCATAATCGTCTTCTGATGGAACGCCAATGGCTTTAACCTGGGAACCTATAGAATCAATTGTATAATCAGAAAAAGTGATGATTCTTTCAGGACATGCGCCCATACAGGTTCCACATCTTCTGCATCTTGTCGGATTTATTTTGGGTGTACCTTTTTCATCATCATCAAG
>JAOZRF010000379.1:1321-3443 GCA_029940245.1 Desulfobacula sp. | reverse complement strand
TTTTTCATACTTCAATAATTACCGGTACAATTAAGGGTCTGCGGTTTATGGTAAATGCAAAATATTGCTTCAGGGCTTTCTGCATTTTTTTTCTGAACAAGTCAATCCGGTCTTTACTCTCCGGGTCGATCTCTTCTAAAATTTCAAGGATAACACATTGGGCATCATCAATCAGATGTCCTGTGATAGAATCAAAAATAAATCCCTTTGAGATCAATTCCGGACCGTAAAGAACATGGCCTGTTTCCTCATCAATGACTATGGTGACAACAACAAGCCCGCCTTCAGAAAGTTCCCGTCTCTCCTTTAAAACGCTTCTTCCTACATCACCGATCCCTTTCCCATCAACAAGGATTCTACCGGTATGTACGTGGCCCTCTATCCTGCCACCATCCTTATCAAAGACAATAATATTACCATCCTCAGCCACAATGACATTTTTTCTGGGCAGACCAAGTTTTTCAACGATTCTTGCATGCACCACCAGATGGCGGTATTCTCCATGAATGGGAATAAAATATTCAGGTCTGATCAAATTAAACATCAATTTAAGCTCTTCCTTATGAGCATGACCTGATGTATGGATATGAGCAATTTTTGAATAAACCACATCTGCGCCTCTGCGGTACAGCTTGTTGATAATGCCGGCAATGGCTTTTTCATTTCCCGGAATATCTTTGGAAGACAGGATAACATTATCACCCTTTTTAATTTTGATATGCTTATGCATACCGGACGACATCCTTACCAGTGATGACATTGGCTCACCCTGACTGCCCGTTGTAATAATGAGTACTTCATCATCCCTGTATTTATTAATCTGCTTTATATCCAGTATGGTATTGGGGGGACAGTTGATATGCCCGAGTTTATCTGCCACAGCAATAATCTGCTCAATGCTCCTGCCATTAAAAATAACCTTGCGATGACAGCGGATGGCAATATCAATCAACAATTCTATCCTGGATACATTTGAGGCGAACAAGGCAATAATCACCCTGCCACTGGCCGCAGCAATCAGTTTTTCAAGATTTTTTGCCACTTCATGTTCAGGGCTTGTGTACCCTTCGACCTCAGCATTGGTGGAATCCGCCATCAAGGCCAGAACACCTTTTTCACCAAATTTAGCAAAGCTTAAAACATCTGTATTCTTCATCTTGTCAGCATCAATATTGATCCTGAAATCACCAGTATGGATAATTACGCCTTCAGGTGTTTTTATGGCCAGCCCTACACCGTCGATCGTACTGTGGCTGACACGAATAAATTCTATTTCAAACGGTTCTATTGAAAGGGTTTCCCCGGGATTCACAAGGTTTAAATCAACATATTGATTAAGGTCAAACTCAACCAGCTTATTTCTAACCACCTCCAGCGTAAAGGCAGTTCCATATACAGGGAGCCTGATTTCCTTTAACAGGTAAGGCAAGGCACCGATATGGTCCTCATGGGCATGGGTAACAATAATGCCATGTATCTTGTCACGATTTTCCCGGATATAATCCATGACCGGGATCACAATATCCACACCCAGCATGTATTCTTCAGGAAACATAAGTCCTGCATCAATGATAAACATGACATCGTCATATTCGATCACCATCATATTCAGGCCTATTTCGCCAAGACCACCCAGTGGAATAATTTTAAGCATTCAAAGTTCCTATACCAGGGTTAAATGTAAATACCCAGTTTTTCAAAAATTGCATCTGCCTGATCAATGATCCAGTCACGCTGCTCTCTGGTTGCATAATCCATGCAATCACATTTTATATTTTTTTTTATTCTTACCAAAAATTCACAGGACAAATAATTCTCCTCCAGCATCAAAGCAAAGACATGGGGATAACACGCTTTATGTTTTTTTTGAATGGGCGTTAACAATTCTTTGTCCAATTCAAGCCAGTAAATCCCGCCAAGGGGGGAGGATTCCAAATACTTATCCAGATAAGCCTTTAATTTTTGATAATCCTTAAGCCGCAATCCATCTAATACATACTGTTTCATACCAAATCTAATTAGCACATATTAATTGGGATATGCAACCTGTAATGCAATAATGCAAGCCTGACCCCACTTAAATCGAAGACGTCTTTCTTCTGCTCAAAGCCAGAAAATTGCC
>JAOZRF010000379.1:0-1221 GCA_029940245.1 Desulfobacula sp. | reverse complement strand
CTGACCCCACTTAAATCGAAGACGTCTTTCTTCTGCTCAAAGCCAGAAAATTGCCTCCGACAACGAGCAACATACCCAGAACAGATGAAAAATTCCAGGAATACCCCTCAAAAAATGATGACAGAACCAAAGCCACCACCGGAACCACCATAATGGTATAAGACGCTTTGTCAGCGCCTATAGAACCGATAAGGGTCAGGTAACTGCCAAATGCAATGATGGATCCAAAAACAGACAGATAAAATAAAGAGCCGATATAGGGAACAGAAACCACAAAAGAAAACTCTTTGCCTAAAGATAAGGCTATCACTGCCATGAGAATGGTACCATATCCCATTCCAAATGCATTTGCCTGAATTACGGGAATATTATTTTTTGTATTTCTGGCCGAGGTAATATTACCAAATGAAGCCAGAAGAACACTTATAAACCCGATGGAAAGCCCGAATACCCCTTTATCGGATAAATCAAAACCCTTTATTTCAGGCATAAAAATCATGATAATCCCGATAATCCCCAAAACAGCCCCGGCAATCATTTTCCTTTCAACTGCCGTGCCAAGAAAAAAAGATCCATTGGCAATATTCATAAATACAATTGAAGAAAACAAGACCGCTACAAGACCGCTTGTCAGATATAACTCCGCGACATAGACAAGCCAGTAGTTAACAGAAAATAACAAGATGCCCAAAAGCGCCATAAATAAATGTTCTTTTAAAGAAAACCTAAGCCTCAGACCTCTCACATAACAAAAGAACATGAGCAGTGCTGTGGCAAGTCCAAACCGATAAACAACGGATACCATGGGGTCCACAGAACCCAATTGATATTTAATGGCAAGCCAGGTTGATCCCCAGACAATAATAGTAATGATATAGAGTATGATATTTTTCATTTTATGAGAAAATAGATCAGGGGAATAAAAATAGCGGGCAGCATATTCCCTACTTTAAGTTTTTTTTCCCGTATCATATTTAAGCCTAATGCAACAATCAACAAACCTCCGATTGCAGACATCTGGCTTATGACAGCAGGAACCAGCAAAGGCTTTAAAAACCCTGCCATCAATGTGATAGAGCCTTGATACAAGAGCACCGGGACCGCAGAAAAAAGAACGCCTATGCCTAGGGTTGAACTTAAAATGATTCCAACAATGCCATCAAGGGTTGCCTTGGCAAACAAGGTGGCATGGTTTCCGGTAAGACCGCTTTCAATGGAACC
>JAOZRF010000378.1 GCA_029940245.1 Desulfobacula sp. | reverse complement strand
CTAGGTGCGCACATGACATCAACAACCCCATCCAGGGGCTTTTGACATTTTGTGATTATATGCTGGGTATTTTAAATGCTGGGCGCCCAGGGGATGATAACTTAAAAAAGTTCAAAGAGCACCTGTCACTCATGTCAACGGAATTGGAGCGCTGCGGGGATATCGTTTCCGGGATGCTCTTCTTTGCCAGGGAATCCGGCCAGGAACATATGCATATTGATTTAAACGAAGTTTTAAATGCGGTTCTTTCCCTTACCCGGCATAAGCTGGAGCTTGGGAATATCAAATTAACAAAAGACCTGTACCCTGCACCGCTAATGCTTGAAGGGGATATCAAGCAGCTTCAGCAGTGTTTCCTGAATCTGATTTTTAATGCCAATGAATCAATGCCGGATGGTGGCGAACTGGTTGTTAGGTCCTGGATGGATAAGAAATCGGGAAACGTGTGTGTTGAAATCCAGGATACCGGGTATGGTATCCCGGAAAAGATAAAGGATAACCTTTTCGATCCTTTTTTTACCACAAAGGATGTCGGCCAGGGTACGGGGCTGGGGCTGTCCATTGTGCACGGCGTGGTCAAGACCCATAAGGGGACTATAAAAATCGACAGCCGGGAAGGAAGGGGCTCTGCATTCACACTGACTTTTCCTGTGATATCTTTGGTTGACCATGATCCTGAAGGAGGATAAGCATGGATAATAAAATTAGAATCATGATCGTGGATGATGAGCTGATTGTCCGGGAATCTCTTTTGACCTGGTTTAAACAATACGGCCATGAAGTGGATACTGCCGCTTCCGGTTTAGAAGCCCTGGAAAAACTTGAACAGAGGCCTTCTCAGGTAATGTTTGTGGATATTAAAATGCCGGGTATGGACGGCATTGCACTGCTTAAGAAAATAAAAGAGGATTATCCGGATATCATTGTAGTGATCATTACCGCCTACGGTTCCATTGAAAGTGCGGTAAAAGCCATGCGCATCGGTGCCGGCGACTATTTGCTGAAACCTTTCAAGCCGGACCAACTAGCACTGGTGATGGAAAGGATCCTCCGCCAGCAGAAAATCACATCGGATTATTATTACTTAAAAGGACATCTGGAACAGATCACCCGGTTTGATAACATTATCGGTCAGTCGGCACCCATGAAAAAACTCTATTCATTAATCCCGGAAGTGGCACAGACTGATTCGTCCGTTTTGATCATCGGGGAAACCGGTACTGGAAAAGAACTGGTGGCAAAAGCCATCCATGCTAAAAGCCCAAGGGCAGAGCTCCCCTTTATTGCCATCAACTGCGGTGCACTGCCGGACACGCTCATGGAAAGTGAATTGTTCGGGCATAAAAAAGGGGCGTTTACCGGGGCGGCACATTCCAGAAAAGGGTTTCTGGAAATAGTTTCCGGCGGCACCCTGTTTTTGGATGAAATCGGTGATATCAGTGCAAAGATGCAAGTAGATCTGCTCCGGGTGCTGGAGGACAAAATAATATTCAGCGTTGGCAGCAAAACACCTGTTGAGGTAGATTTTCGCCTTATTTCGGCTACCCGGCAGAACCTTGAGGCCCGCATCATGGATGGGGTGTTCAGGGAAGATTTTTATTACCGCATTAATGTGATAAAAATCCATTTGCCAACCTTGAGGGAGCGGAAAGATGATATTGAGCTTCTAGTGGGGCATTTCATGGGAAAATACAGCCATGAAACCACGAAAAATGTGGATAGGATTAAACCTGCGGCCATCACGCTGTTGAAGTCTTACGACTGGCCGGGAAATGTCAGGGAACTGGAAAATGCCATTGAACGAGCCGTTGTGTTGAGTAAATCCCGGACCCTTGATGCCGGGGATTTTTCATTTCTACACCCGGCACGGGCAGCGGCCCCCACGGGGCAGACATTAAAGGCGTTACAAAAAGAATATATCCTTCGGATACTGGATGAACAGGACTGGCAAATTACCCGATCAGCGGAAATCCTTGGTATAAACCGCGTGACGCTTCATAAAATCATTAAACGGGACAATTTAAAAAAACGCACATGAAAAAACAAATCGGCGTGGTGCCGCTGGGAGAGGTTCCGGCGATTGTGCTAAAGGTTATCGCAGCCAATATTACAGCCTATTACAAGTGGCCGGCCGCTGTTCTGCCCATGCGGCCCGTTCCTAAGTCCGCCTTTGATGACAGGCGGCTTAAGTATGATGCCGGTATCATCATCAACACGCTCGATGCATGGGATTTTAGCGATTATTCTAAAATTGTCGGGGTGATGTCCCAGGATATTTTTATTCCTATTTTCAATCATATTTACGGTCAAGCCGTCCAAGGCGGCAATCTTTCCCTGGTTTCGCTGTTCAGGTTGAACAGGAACACGGACGGATCATTACCACAGCCTTCCCTTTGTTACGAGAGGGCAGCTAAAGTAGCACTCCATGAACTTGGGCACCTGTTTAATCTTTTCCACTGTGATGAAAACAAATGTGTCATGCACTTTTCCGGGGCAATTGACGATTTGGACAATATTCCCTTTTATCTTTGCCGGGACTGCGAAAGACGTCTGACACCCTGACAGTATCCCCTTTATTACTTTCCGGTTCTCAAAAACTCCCTCTCAAGGCTTTCCCATCCGATCTCAGGGAAACTGCGGTATATATCATCTACCGGTTCACCGCCCGTGGCAGCCAGATCCAGGTATTCAGGCCCAATCAGGTGTAAAAGCCTCTGGCTTTCGCGATCTGTCCATTCAAGACTTTCTTTTCCAAAAAAAAGCCCTTTGTGGTTTCGCTTGGGCATATTTGGCTCAAGGACACACAACCAGCCTTCATGGTAAGGATCTTTATGAACGATTTCCGGGTGCTCCTGTGCTTTAATGTTGACTGCCAGCACCATACCTGTGATAGGTGAAACTGCTGTGGCCTTCTTATCCGAGCGGGAAAATGTCAACCCGCCATGACTTTTTTTCAAACTAGTGCCGATGGGGGGAATCGAAAGTTTTGAAAAGGCACCAAAGAGCTTGACCATGAAATCGTCAAACCCGATCGTCACCCGTCCACCATGCTCGAAGCGCGCCCAGGTATGTCCCATGTGATAGTAATAGCCGTCGGCCAGGCAGTACCCGGATGCCAGTGAAAAGGCCGATTTTTTACTGAAGCCGTTCAGGTCTTCCTCATCCATCATCTGGTCATAGGCGCAGTGATAACATTCATAGTTCAGAATACAGACTTTCGGTTCATCGACGCGACCGGTCAGCACGTGACGGCAGGGACGGGGGTACCATTTGTAAATGGTTTTTAATTTTTCTGCCAACCTTGAACCGCCTTTTTGGTAATCCATATGGCGGTTTGCCGCCATGGTTTTCTGCATGGCCTTATCAAACGGACAGGTTCGGCAGTCATACACATTGTCGCACAATTTAAAATTGACAATACCCGCTTTCATCCAGATACACTCGTTTTCAA
>JAOZRF010000031.1 GCA_029940245.1 Desulfobacula sp. | reverse complement strand
ATACAGAAGGATGGGCGAAAGTGAAATCTCGATCTCAAGGAGTAAAGTAAACAACTATTGCAAAAAGTAGAGTGTTATTTTCAGTTTGTAGCAGCATTGTTTCAATGCTCTTGAATAATAATAAAGGGAAAATATATGATAGAATGGTTTGTGGAAATATTCCAATGGAAAAACCCTTAAATCTGAAAGTAGAAATTAAAAAATTTACGAATAACCCACTTAATCCACTCATCAAATATTTAAATAGCAGTCTTGTTGAACACGACGATGTTGGTAACTATTATCGAGCATTTGATAATTATTTTCTTTCATTAGAAAGAGTTTTATCTCATATTTCCATTGGTAGCAGATTTCAACGTCAGGTGAAACCATATTATGGTGGAGGTAGAAAATTTTCTATATATCAAAATACAATTTCACGCCAATATCGAAGTCAAAGAAAATTTTTTGAACTTGATTTCACAAATTATCTTATACATACGAGGATATTATTGGAAACAGATTATTTTAGAAAATTCAGCCCCAATTTTTTTATACATCTTGATTTAATTTTGCCCCGGCCGGATTAACGTAAAACAACCATTTTAAGGATACTTTTGTTTTACATGGGATTGCCCTGCTTTTCCCCATCATCCGGGTTGACATTTTTTTCTTTTTTGAGTAAGTGTTACTTACTGTTTTGATGTTGCCCTATTTTGGCAGGCAATATTATTTTCAAAAAAGGAAGGATATGAAGCACAAAGGAAAAACCAATCCACCGGGCAGAATAAAAATCATGAAATCTTTTTCTCTTCTCATGTCCCAAAAAGATTTTCATTCCATTACCACATCAGAAATTGCGAAAAATGCCAAGGTCACGGAAGGATTGATTTATAAATATTTCAAAGACAAAAAAGACCTTTTATACCAGGTTTTAAACAAGCATTTTGTTACGTTCCAAACAAAAATTGAAAGCAGGATCGCAAAAGAAAATAGCTGTATCAAACAGCTTGAAATCATTATTTTCTCAAGCCTTGAAAGCTATGCAGATAACAGAATTTTTTCAAGAATCCTTCTGCTTGAGGTTCGTAATTCTCTGGGTTTCTTTGATTCCGGTGCCTATGAAATGATTCAAAAATATTCTCGCACCATACTTGAGATAATTAAAAAAGGCATAATGAAAAAAGAACTTAGATCAGATATTGACCCTTTAATATTAAGAAAAGTGATATTAGGAGCCATTGAACATGCCTGTCTCGGAGAAATTATTTTCAGCAGACAACTTGATATTGATAAGGTATCAACGGGTATTACAAACATTATATTTAACGGAGCAAAAGCATAAATGAAACTTACTGATATTCAAAAACTTATAGATGCCAGATTAAAAGCATCTTCAAAAATAAATTCAATCCCAATTCCAAAATCAATTCCTGAAGACGAAGCAAAAAAAATATTTGCATTATTTAATATCCCCGTGGTGGAAGAAACACGGGAAACGGATATAGACCAGATCCTTTCGGCCTGTCGGGAAACAGGATTTCCAGTGGTGCTAAAAGGTATCAGTACAAATATTCTGCACAAAACGGAAAAAGGCCTTGTGCGCGTCGGATTAAATGATGAAAGCCAGGTTGTGAATGCTGTAAAAGAAATGAACATATCTGCGAAAGATGATATTGATGCCTTTCTTATTCAGCCTGTGGTGTCAGGCAAAAGGGAATTTGTAGCCGGCATGTTTAAAGACCCCCAGTTTGGCCCGGTCATTTTATTTGGTCTGGGAGGAATATATACGGAGGCATTAAAAGATATTGTTTTTAAAATTGCTCCCTTAAATGATGTGGATATGGAAGATATGTTTGAACAAATATCTGCAAAAAAACTTTTAAAAGATTTCAGGGGTGAACGAGCAGTTAAAAAACAAGAACTCAAAAAAATTCTCAAAGGGCTGTCAGATATTGCATTCGCTTTTCCAAATATCAAAGAAATTGATATCAATCCTGTGATTATACAGCCTGATGGGTCTCCTGTTGCCGTGGACGGTTTAATCATGCTGGAACAGACAAGGCAAGTCAAAAATAAATGCTATGATATTGATTTAGCAAAGCTTGCTTCCTGTTACTATCCAAAATCACTGGCCTTTATCGGGGCATCTTCGACTCCGGGAAAATGGGGGCATATGCTTTTAACCAATACCTTGTCCCGGGATTATAAGGGAAAGGTTTATCTTGTGAATCCCAGGGGCGGAGAAATTACGGGCCGACACGTCTATACATCCGTCTCCCAGATTAAAGAAGATATTGATCTGGCCGTGGTTACCATTCCTGCAAACCATGTGATTGATCTGATACCAGATTTAAAAAATAAAAATGTCAAAGGATTATTGTTGATCACTTCCGGGTTCAGGGAAATTGGCAAACAAGGGAAAAACTTAGAGGAAAAACTTACAAAAGCAGCCTATGATGCAGGTATATTAATCCTTGGACCCAACACCATGGGAATATGCAATCCTCATATTGATTTTTATTGCAATGCAGCCCATGCCTATCCAAGACCAGGATCTACCGCTCTCGTCTGCCAGTCAGGCAATATGGGAACCCAGCTTCTGGCCTTTGCCGAGCAGCAGGATATCGGTATCCGGGCTTTTTCAGGGTCGGGAAATGAAGCCATGGTCACCATTGAAGATTATATGGAAGCCTTTGAAATTGATGCCCTGACAAAGACGGTGGTTCTTTATATTGAGAGCGTAAAAGACGGTTCAAGATTTTTTAAAAGTGCGGCAAGGGTATCCCGGCAAAAGCCTGTGGTTGTTTTAAAAGGCGGCAGAACCAGTATGGGTGAAAAAGCTGCGGCAAGCCATACCGGTGCCATGGCATCCGATACACGGATATTTAATGCGGCCTGTAGACAGGCAGGCATTATCCAGGTGAATCAGCCCATGGAACTTTTAGACCTGTCTGCTGTATTTTCAGCCTTGCCCCTGCCAAAGGGGAAAAGAGTGGCCATCATGACCCTTGGGGGCGGTTGGGGCGTTGTTACAACAGATCTTTGCTTAGAACACGGGCTTGAGGTGCCGGGGCTTTCTAAAGATATAATTGAACGGCTTAACAAAATTCTGCCGCCATTCTGGAGCCATGGGAACCCTGTTGATATTGTGGGAGAAAATGATCCAGGCATTCCCAAAACATGTCTGGAAGAACTGCTCAGATGGGATGGGTGCGATGCTGTAATCCATCTGGGGATTCATGGGAAAAGGGTGCTGGTCAAGAAGATGATTGAATCCGTGCTCAAAACTGATCCTGCAATTGATAAGGCCACGGCAAATCTTTTCAAAGATTCGATCCTGCAATTTGAAGAGGACTATACCCAATATGTGATCAAATTAACTCAAAAATATAAAAAACCAGTTCTAGGGGTAAGCCTTTTGACGGATGAAATCAGCAGAACCCTTTACAGGTTGGATGGATATGAATATAAAAGTGTATTTTTCCCTTCCCCTGAAAGAGCGGTCAAGGCACTCTGGGGAATGTGCCGGTATAGTAACTGGTGGGAAAGTAATTCCTAGTGGGCCTTGCAGCTTGATTGGTTTTATTTCAGGTTTATGAATACAAATAATAAAAACCGGCAATTATTTAAATTTTAAACAAATTTAATTGTTTTGCTTCTGAAGCAAGTTGAAGATTTGCCTCTTCAAGACTTTTTTTGTTTGAAATAACAGCTGTCCCTTTTAGTGAGTCATCAATGGTGAAATAGCGTTCAGCAATAATCCGGATTCTTTTTTTATCAAGTTGTAACAAGGCATCCTTGAACTGCTGACGGATGGTATCATCCAATTTTGTAATATCCCTGTAAAAGGCTTTCATGGCTGAAGGGCCCGGTGTTTCAGGCTTGTCTATCTCTGAGCAGACCTGCAATATGGCTTCTTTGACATCAGTTTGAGAATAGTCACCATTGACAATAAAATCACAGGCATTTTTATAGACATCCAGGGTTCTTTTGATATGGGGGTCCCTGTATGATCCAAATGAAAACAGTCCCTCTTCAGCGTTATAAATGGCAAAACCGCCATAAGCGCCACCCTTTTCTCTTATTTCCCGGTGAAGGTACATGGATCGAAGTATCTTGCTGATCACAGCAAGTCCCGGAGAATCCTCATGGGTCAGCCCAACGGTTTTAAAGGACTGGCCGACAAAGGAGACGGATGTATTGGTATAAAATCCGTCAAAGGGCATCTCTTTTTTAAAGGATATGTCCGGCGTAAAAAAGAATTTTTCAGAATCATTTAAAAGACGTCCATGAATCGCATTAATCCTTTTCTCAGCTATTTTAATGACGCTTTTGGTCCCAATCACCGCAGGTTTAAAATTGCCTTTCTTTAAAATCGACTGGGCCATACGAATCATTTTTTTTGATAGAGATTCAAGGATGTTATTTTTATTGTCGCTTGTGTTGATTTGTTCAATAATATCTTTGATAAATTGATATTGGGCAATACCATGCCAGAGCTCATTAATATACGATGCCATTGAAAGATACCGGGACGAAAGGGAAATGGCATACCTGTGTCCGGTAGAAACAATGGAGGCTTCCATTCCGGCCTGGTATTGCAGTAAAAGGCTTTTCAACCGATCCAAATCCGTAAAACTGTATTCTTCAATAAGCTCTTTTATCAAATCAAACATTTTTTCAACATTCCGGTCCAGGGCCTTGCTCTGGATGGCTATAAAAGAATGGGCCTGGGCTTCTTTTGAAAAATAAGATCCTGAAAACGGGGAGGCAGATATCCCCCCGGTATAAAGATCCATAAGTTCAGCTATTTTATCATAGGAATTTTTCTTTGTGCCGGTATTTGTAAACGATTGGCAAAAAAATGGTACCAGGGCAAACAGATCCATCGGGATATTGCCTGCCCCCACAGGACAAGTAAAATAGAAGATACCCGAAGTTGCCTTATCATAGCAGGTGGAAAAATCAACCCCCGTGATCTTGTCAGGCTTTATCATTTCTATTTGTGGCGGCACATCAACAAGCTCAAGCGTTGGCAGGACGGAAACATCTTCTTCTTTTTCCTGAAGCGCTTTAAGGAAGCTGGTATCCTTTTGAATTTTTTCAAGATCTTTTCTGGTCATTTGCTTTAAGAGATTTTTTAACTCTTTTTTGATATTTTCAATCTCTTTTTGTTCAAGATCTGCATCAGGTTCAAGGGTAAAGAGTATTCTGTGGGGATTTTCAAGAAAATATTGCTTTAATTTGTTTTCAAGAAATGGGCCTTTTTTTATCTTTTCTTTCAACGTATTCAAATCTTTATCAATATTAATACAGGAGACGGGATCTCCATCATGGATAAGTGTGGCGGCAAAAGAAAGCAGTAATTTTATACCAAAGGGATATGGGGTATTGGTAATTTCTTTTCTGTGAAATTCTATCTGATGGATGGCAGACTCAATCAATTTTTTTTCAATCCCTTTATCTACAATTTCCTGAATGGTTGAAAATATGATTTTTTCCACTGTTTCAACAGAATCCCCGGATATATCTTTTAACCCACAGCTAAACATGGTGTCTCTGTTGTCCGGGTCAAATCCCGTTGAATCTGATAAGGCAGATCCCAAAGCGGAATCAATGAGGGCTTTTCTTAAGGGCGAGGCTGCGTTCCCAAGAAGGATCTGTTCCAAAACAGTCAGCACAAGGATTTCAAAAGAATCTTTAACATCACAGGTCAGCCAGGCAACACAAGCCTGATATTTTTTTGATATGTCATTCAGGTCTGAATATGCATAAGTTTTTTTTATTTTCCGGGGCGAATCCCATCGGGGTTGAGCAGGAACTTTTGAATCCACCTTGAGTCGTTCAAATTGATCCAACGCTTTTTCACAAATAAATGAAAGGGTTTTTTCCAGGGGCAGATTGCCATAGGTATAAAAATATGAATTAGACGGATGATAATATCGGCCATGAAAATCTTTCAGGCCTTCCCAGGTGAGGGAGGGGATCTTAGATGGTTCACCACCTGAATTATTCCTATAGGTCGTGTCCGGGTAAAGAGAGCAAAGCAAAGATCTTCCCATAACCTGATCAGGTGAGGACATGGCACCTTTCATCTCATTGTATACAACGCCTTTATACTCAAGTTCCATACCTTTATCTTTTGTTTCAATAATTTCAACACGATGTCCTTCCTGCTTAAAACTCAATTCATCAATTCTCGGGAAAAAGGCAGCATCAAGATAGACATTCATCAAATTATAATAATCTTTTGAATTCTGGGTGGAAAAAGGATACATGGTCCAGTCGGATGCGGTAAAAGCATTCATAAAGGTAGACAAACTTCTTTTGATCATGGAAAAAAACGGATCACGGACATTGAATTTTTGTGATCCGCACAACACTGTATGCTCAAGGATATGGGCCACGCCAGTGGAATCTTTTGGAACAGTTCTGAAAAACACACCAAAGGTATTTTCCTTATCCTTATTATAAATATGGATATGTCTGGCCTTTGTTTTCACGTGCGTTAGCTGAATCATCACTGAATCTATGGTTTCAAGCCGGGTAACCTCTTCAATAAGATACCCATAAAGTTTTTGACCCTTTTCAAATGCAATGTTTTCCATGAATAATTATATCCTCTTACTTGTGACCTTCAGGTCAGGTGTGAGCTTCAGATCAAACTTTTTTGTAGATGCCCCGGCTTACCCGCTTAATCATTTTTGTCTTGTCCAGCTTGAATATGATATTTCTCAATTTTTTATCATTAAATCCCGTGGATGCCTTAATCGTTTTAAAATTGGTTCCCTTTGGATGTCTGGCAAATTCATCAAGAACTATGGAAGATGCAGTTTTTTTTCTTACGGCCGATTTTTTTTTCTTTGGTCTTTTTCCCGGCTGTTTCTGATAAAGTAATTGTTCAAGTTTGTCAAGTTTGCCATGTAAAAAATCAATATCTTCTTTTGTTGGAATATCAAGTTTTTTCAACAGCATTTTGATAAAACTTTCCCAATTGGTTTCAAGTTCTGGTTTTTCTATCATAATACACCTCCCGAAAAAAGGATTTTATTGATATATAAACATATCAACGCTAAAATAATTGATATTGAAAATACAAAAAACCATGCCGAATTTGTATTGAAGGTTGAATCTATTTTCTGGTTGAAGTATATATAATAACTACTTGCATGTAGTAAAAAAGTCAAGTAGTCATTTTTTGTAAAATTTGCTTAAAACAATTTTTAAAAGAAGATTTTTAAAGGGATTACACGAGAGACAATCAACCCCCAGAAAAAGGCTGTTATATGACACATCCAGGGCTGTTATTAAAAGAACAAAATCTGTATGCCGGCAAAGAAAAGGGACAAAATTTTCTTGCCAATCCTGGTGTAGCAAAAATGATTGTTGAAAAAACCGGGCTGTCAAAGGACACCCGGATGCTGGAAATAGGGCCGGGGCTTGGCGCTCTTACCATCCCTATTGCACGGGCAGCACGTCATGTGATAGCTGTTGAAACAGATGCCCGCCTGATACCCATTTTACAGCAGGAACTGGAAAATGAAAATTTAACAAACGTTACCATCATCCATAAGAATATTTTAAAATTGGATATAAATGAGCTGGCTCATGACAAAAAATTTGTGGTCATTGGAAATCTTCCATACAATATTTCATCACAAATCCTGTTCAAACTGGTTGAAGAAAGGCGCTGCATTGAAACAGCTTTTTTAATGTTTCAAAAAGAACTGGCCAAAAGAATCATTGCAAAACCCGGGACAAAAGATTATTCCAGGCTGTCTGCCGTGGTTCAATACGCTGCAGATGTGAGCCTTCTGACTCAAATCGGGCCATCCTCTTTTTTCCCGAAACCTGATGTGGATTCAATTATTTTAAAATTTAATTTTTTTGAGCCTGGAGAAATAAGCCTTGAACAGGAAAAAATGTTATTTAATGTCATTAAGGCGGCTTTTTCAAAACGAAGAAAATCCTTAAAAAATGCCATGGCAGGGGGTGAATTTGAATTTGAAAAAGAGTTTATTATTCAGGCCCTGGAAATGGCGGGAATAGATGCCAAAAGAAGAGCTGAAACACTTACTGTGGCGGAATTCAAATCTCTTGGCATGGCTGTATGGAAAAAACTAAAAACAAATTAAACATCTCAACCTTCGGAGTTGACAGACTTAAGTCCGAAAGTTGAATTAAACATTATATAAGAGGGAAAAAGGTAAATTCATGATCAGAGCAAATGAGAATTATAGTAAATTAAAATCATCTTATCTGTTTGCAGATATTGCAAAACGAGTAAATGAACATCAGAAGAAAAATCCGGAAGCAATCATCATCAGAATGGGGATTGGTGACGTCACAATGGCCCTTGCCCCGGCAGTGATTAAAGGATTCCATGAAGGGGTGGATGAAATGGCCGGTGATGCTACCTTCAGGGGGTATGGCCCGGAACAGGGATATGCTTTTTTAAGGGAAAAGATTGCAAAAAATGATTTCCAGGATCAAGGTGCGGATATTTCAGCCGATGAAATATTTATCAGTGACGGGGCAAAATGTGATACGGGAAATTTCCAGGAATTATTTGCACAGGATATCAAAGTAGCCCTTCCTGACCCGGTATATCCGGCATATCTTGATACCAATGTCATGGCAGGCCGCACAGGCAGGTATGAAGACGGCAGATATAGCGGAATTTTTTATATGGATTGTTTAAAAGAAAACCAATTCTTTCCAGAACTTCCTGATGAAAAAGTGGATCTGATCTATCTTTGTTCTCCCAACAACCCGACAGGGTCCACTATGACAAAAAATGAACTTGCCTTGTGGGTGTCCTATGCAAGGGAAAACCGTGCTTTGATTTTATTTGATGCTGCCTATGAATCATTTATCCGGGATAACGAGCTTCCCAGAACCATCTATGAGATTGAAGGGGCAAAAGAAGTGGCCGTTGAATTCAGGAGTTTTTCAAAGACAGCAGGATTTACAGGAACACGATGCGGGTTTACTGTGGTGCCCAAAGAGTGCATGATTTTTAATACAAAAGGAGAAAAAATATCCCTCCATGCCCTCTGGAACAGGCGGCATTCCACCAAATTCAATGGAGTATCCTATCCTGTTCAAAAAGCTGCAGAAGCTGTTTATTCAAAAGAGGGTAAAGTCCAGATCAGGCAGCAGATTGACTATTATCTTAATAATGCCGATATCATCAGCAAAACCATTGCATCCCTTGGATTTGATTATGTTGGCGGAAAAAATTCACCCTATATCTGGATAGATGGTGCAGACCGGGATTCCTGGGATTTTTTTGACCTGCTTTTGACCAAAGCCGGGGTCGTATGTACACCTGGAGCCGGTTTTGGCAGGTGCGGCCAGAACTATATCAGGATCAGCGCATTTAACAGCCTTGAAAACGTGACATTGGCCATGGAGCGATTGAAAAAGGCATTAACCTGAAGGTCACATATCAAATGAGTTATTTTTTCAAAGTAAAAAGCCTTGAAGCGGTAATGGCGCTGACTGGAAATTTTTTCCCCGTTGAAACTGAAACAATACCTGTTTTTAATGTTTTTTCCAGGGTTCTTGCCCAGGATCTGATTGCCAGAAAAGATATGCCCGGATTTAAACGAGCCACCATGGACGGGTATGCTGTTGCGGCAGATTCAACATTTGGGGCCTCTGAATCCAGCCCTGCCTGGCTTGATATTGTGGGAACCATTTTAATGGGAGATATCCCGAAATTCAGTATTTCTCAAGGACAGGCTGCAAAAATTTCAACGGGGGGAATGCTCCCCAAAGGAGCGGACAGTGTTGTCATGGTGGAGCATGCAGAACTCATTGATGAACTTTCCGTTGAAATTTATAAAAGCGTGGCTCCTTTACAGAATGTGATTGATGCTGACGAAGACTTTTCAGAAAAGGACATTGTCTTATTCTGCGGAACCTTTATCCGACCCCAGGAACAAGGTCTTGCCGCCAGCCTTGGATTTACCCATATTGAAACCTATAAAACACCAAAAGTGGGTATCATTTCAACGGGAGATGAAATTATTCCCATTGAAGAAGAGCCTGTTCCCGGTAAAATACGTGATATCAACTCTTATACTTTGTCAGGCTTTATCAAAGAGGCCCATGCCACACCCGTTCACTATGGCATTGTCAAGGATGATCCCAGGGCCATTAAAAAAATTATTGAAAAAGCCATTGAAGAAACGGATATGGTCCTTATTTCCGGTGGAAGCTCTGTGGGAACAAGGGATTTTACCATTGAGGTGTTATCCTCACTGCCGGATTCCGAGATATTGGTCCATGGCATGTCCATAAGTCCGGGCAAACCCACTATCCTTGCTAAAGTAGGGAAAAAGCCTGTGTGGGGACTTCCCGGCCAGGTGGTTTCGGCAATGGTGGTACTTAAAATTGTGGTCATCCCTTTTTTAAACCGGCTTAAAGGGCTTGCACCTTTGGACAGAACCATCCGGGTTCCGGCACAGCTGACACGAAATTTGCCATCTGCTCAGGGCAGGAGGGATTTTATCAGGGTTGAACTTATAAAAAAGGAAAACCTGATTCTGGCAAAACCCGTCCTTGGAAAATCAGGGCTGATCAGAACCATGATTCACGCAGACGGACTTCTTGAAATAGGAGATCATGTTGAAGGCCTGACAAAGAATACCATGGTAAATATCATCCTTTTATAAAAAAATCCGAAAAAAAGAGAGCAGACCAATGAATTCCAAAAGAAACGTATACCTTGACATGAAAAGTATTGAAGAGACAACAAAAATTCTCTTTGATCATTTTAAACATATTGTGACAAAAGTTGAGACCCTTGATGTGGTGAATGCAAAAGGCCGGGTCCTGGCTGAACCTGCCATGGCAGCCATCTCTTCTCCCAATTTTCATGCTGCTGCCATGGATGGCATTGCCGTGGATGCAAAAATTACATTTGGTGCAAGGCCGGATGCTCCAGTAAGCCTCTGCCCTGATAAAAATGCCTTCTGGGTCAATACTGGACACGTCATGCCACAAGACACCAATGCCGTTATTATGATAGAGCACCTCAATATAATCGACGAAAAAAATGTTGAAATTGAGACCCCCGTGTTTCCCTGGCAGTATGTAAGAAAAATGGGGGAAGATATCGTGGCCACCAAATTGCTTTTTCCTCAAGGCCACAGGATCAATGCCCATTCCCTTGGTGCACTTCTTTCCGGTGGCATATTTAAGGTGGCGGTTTATAAACAGCCGAAAGTTTTGATTATCCCAACGGGATCAGAACTTAAGCAATGGCATGAAATTCAAATAGCCCAACTCAAACCAGGGGATGTGATTGAATCCAATTCTTATGTTTTAGCAGGGCTGTGTGAAGATTATGGGGCCAAATCCGACCGGAATCCCATGCTCAAGGACAATCTTGAAAATATTAAAACAGCGGTTAAAACAGCGGCAAAAAAAGATTATAACATGATTTGCATCATTGGTGGATCTTCAGCCGGGTCAGAGGATTTTGCAAAACCTGTAATTTCATCCCTTGGTGAAATTTATGTCCACGGGGTTACCATGATGCCCGGCAAACCCATGATGTTTGGAAAAGTGTTTGACATTCCGGTATTTGGCATCCCGGGATACCCCGTTTCAGCCATTGTTTCCTTTGAACTATTTGCCGGGCCCTTGTTGCTGAACATGCAAAAGCTTCCCAAAAAAGAAATTATATCCGTTCCTGTTTTTCCGGCAAGAAAAATTGCTTCCAAACTGGGTCTGGAAGAATTTTTAAGAGTAAAAATCGGTTCTGTGGATGGAAAACTGATATCCTCCCAATTGCCCCGGGGAGCAGGCAATATAACCACTCTGACCGAGGCGGACGGCATTATCCGGATTCCTCAAAATTCCGAGGGAATATCAGAAAATCAGAAAGTTATGGCTCAATTGCTAAGGCCTTTATCTTCCATTGAAAATACCATTGTGATAACGGGTTCCCATGATAATACCCTGGATATTCTGGCGGATCAGATAAAAGGGGTGAACGGCGACATCAGTGTTTCATCAAGCCATGTGGGCAGCATGGGGGGCTTGATGGCCATTAAAAAAGGCGCCTGTCATATAGCCGGAGCCCATCTTCTGGACCCTGAGGATGGCAGCTATAATATTTCATATATTAAAAAATATCTGCCTGATCAAAAGGTCTGGGTCATCAATCTTGTCATGAGGGATCAAGGGCTGATTGTGCCAAAGGGTAATCCTTTACATATTCAATCCATTAAAGATTTAAAAGACAAGGGCCTGCAGTTTATCAACCGCCAGGGCGGATCCGGTACAAGGATTTTATTTGATTATAAGCTTACGAGCCTTGGACTTTCAATTCATGATATTCAAGGATATGAAAATGATGAATACACCCATATGTCCGTGGCTGTGGCAGTTCTGTCGGGCAGGGCGGATGCAGGACTTGGAATCCAGGCGGCAGCCCGGGCCCTTGATCTTGATTTTATTCCCATCGTGACGGAAGAGTATGATCTTATTATTCCGGATCGGTTTTATAAGACCCGAAAAATTCAGACCCTGCTTGAAATTATTCAAAACAAACAATTTCAGGACAGAATCCAGTCCCTTGGAGGATACAGCACACAAAACACGGGCAAGATTGTATATAGCTCGTGCCTGAACGAAAAGCCGGAAATATAGTTTTTCAATTTTGTTTAGAGACTTGCAACTATCCGGGATTGTTTTAGGATTTAGGTTTTAGGTAAAACCTTAAAATTTTTTCGGTCTTCTTCGCGCCTTTGCGAGATTACTTTACAAAAAATAAAAAAGGCCACAAAAAAACCAGTTTAAACTCTAAGATTTTTTTGTGGCCAGAACTTTGTAAGAGAAAGAAAAGTACCTTTAAAGATACAATTCTTTCCCTTGATTTATTGTTTAATTAAAAGGGTCTGACCTCAACCCTGCGGTTTAATGCACGACCGGCTT